>JASLXW010000165.1 GCA_030740135.1 Nitrospinota bacterium | reverse complement strand
GTGTCGCTCCGTATCACTCCCAGAATCCCCGCAAAGCCGTGTCAGTCTTGGTTTTACAAGGAATGACAGGGGTTTTCCGGTACCCTCAAAATCGCCCTCATAACCCAAAGGTCCCAGGTTCGAATCCTGGCCCCGCTACCATATATATCAAGGGGTTACGGCAATGTCCGTGACCTCTTTTTCTTGAGGTTGTCTGTCCGGATGTTGTGGTGTTTCAAGACCACACCGCCGATCCGGTTTTGGGGCGCCCCGGCCCGACCGATGGCGGCCCGGGTTTCCTCCGCGCGGGCGGCGGAAACCCGGCTTACCCCCAGTGCACTTGCCGAAGGGCGG
Organism: Nitrospinota bacterium; assembly: GCA_030740135.1. The sequence continues at coordinate 7,763 of JASLXW010000165.1, read as the reverse complement.
TGAAGAGCGCCACGTTGGTTCCTATCGGATAGGAGAGTAGCGTGTCATCGCCGGTCGTGAGGAAGACGGGCCGGGGCGCCGCCTCCAGCGCCGAAATGAATTCGGCCAACCCTTTGGGGGTCTTGAAGGAGGTCGGAGGCGCAAACACCCCCGCCCGTATATCCGGCGGAACGCGATCCGGCCCGATCGGGGGATGAAGCAGCAGGGCATCGGCCGCGTTCCGCGCGGGATTTCGGGAAGCGCACAATACCGAATAAGCGTTGTAATACCGCACCGTGTTGCAAATGGACTCCGTCGCGGCCGTGACTTCCCCGGTCTGGATTTCTTCCCCCCCCCCCGCCCCCGCCTCCTCCAGGACCACCACCTCGGCCCCGGCCCGGCACGCCTCTTCGGCCAGGCCGCGCACCAGGCCAATCGTCTCCTCCACCTTCTCCGGCGAGTCGGCGCACGCCAGGCGGCACAGCGAAACGGGTCCGGGGAGAACGACCAGGATCGGCGCTTCTTTTCGCAGTTGAATTCGCAATCTACGGATGACTTCCAGCAGGTCTGAGATGGGAGGGCGCAGCCATGGGTCCGGCGGCGGCCATTCACATTCCCTCGCCGCTTCCCACTGTGCGGCGGGTCCGGCAGGAGACCAGCGGACCGGCATCCCGGCCAGCTCCGCCAGGAGGGGGGCGTCGAAACGCAGGGTGACGCAATCGGCCCCCAGCAGGCGTTGCTGGTCCGCCAACGCACGGGTCAAGCGGGTCGGGTCTTGGATCAGAAGGTTGGGAGGAGACCCGTCCAACCGGGCGGCGTGATAAAAGGCCAGGGGGAGGAGGGGCGGGCGCGGGCACGAGGCGTCGCGAAAGAAGGCCCTCACCAACCGACGGGAAGTCATCGCGCCATCTGGATTCATGCCGGCAGGACTCCCGCTTTTCGAAGGCTTGTCCGCGAACGGATACGGCCCGCACCGTCCCTAAATCCGGATCACTTCCCGGTTCTTTTGTGCGTCCGGCCAAGTGCCGTAGAACTTCAGGGCTTGCGGGTGCGGTCGCTTCTTCGACCACTCCTCGACGAACTCATGACAAGGTTTTCCGCGGGCGAGACGGTTTTCTCGTTCCGCTTTTCGCAGGCGCCCGGTCCCCTCGATGTCCACCTTGAGGGTCTCCCGGTTGTAGGCGACTTTGTACACGTTCTCGGCCGCCCAGTGGGTGAGGGCCTTGGCGCGCAGGTCCTCCATGACCTTCTCGGGCGGCCGCTCCAGGACGTCCCCGTATCCGCCGGCGCCCTGGGTGCTCGAGGTGATGACCTCCCCCCGTTTGACAATGCGGGCGGGGCGGGTCTGGTGCTCGCGGATAATCTCGCCGCCGAACGGGTTTCGCTCCAGGATGTCGTGGTCGTTGTCGGGCAGGGGTGTCTTGCCGTCCTTGAACAGGGCTTGTACGTCGGTGTCAACCACCCGGATGGCCGGGACCACGGTTTGGGAGTAGCCGCCGAACAGGCCGCACGTCGTGGGGAACTTGGACTCCTTGGCCGTTGCGGTGAACACGGCGTAGGGCGCTTGGTGGACCGTGTAGGCCACCGTCAAGCCGATCCCGCCCCGGTGCTTGCCGTACCCCCCGCTGTCCGGCATGGACTTCTGGTACAGGTGAAGCACCGGGAAGGCCCGCTCGACGTCTTCCACGTCCGGGCCCTTGCCCCAGGGCGCATGGGGAAACCCGAAGACGTCCACGCCGTCCTCGCCGTACCTTGCGGCCAACCCCCAAGCGTTGAGGGGGAAAGCCATGAAGTCGACGATTTTGGCGCCGTGCTGGTTGACGCAGGTGATCATGGGAGCGGCCGAGTTGGACGAGGCGAAACCACACACCAAGTCGCGCTGCGGGCTGTCGAACATCATCTTGGAGAAGACGACCGCCAACAGCGGAAACGCGGCGGAGGCGGTGATGGGCGAGCAGGAGATGGCGGCCTCCGGGTCCGGGTCCATGATCGTGCCGAACGGGATGATGTAATCGATGGGGTCCATCGAACCGGCGGAGATGGGGAAATCGTGAAAGGGAAATTCATAGAGGTAGTGGGCGCAATGGGCCCGAACGCACGGGGCCAAGGACTGGAAGCTGCCTTCGTGCTCCGGAGAGGTCCCGGTCAGATCGATGGTGATCCGGTCGCCCTTTTTGTGAAGGGCGACGGGCACGCGAAGCAGCGAGGTCTCTGATCCCGTGGTGTCGATGAAGACCACGTGGCGGTAGGTCCCGTCGTTCCATTCCTGAATTCGTTTGCGGGCGCCGTCCGCGGACTCCTTGATTTGCCTGAGGAACAGGGTCGCCAAAAACCGGTTGCCCTTCTTCTTGGCCAGGTTCTGCATCCGAATGCGGACCCGGTCGCAGGCCGCCACGCGGGCCTTGACGTCCGTCACCTGCATGCGCGGCGCGCGCGACATGAAGTTCTCCATCATTTTCAACAGGTCGGCCTTGAGCTGGTACCCTTCGCCGATCTTGATGGGGGTGAGCTTCATGCCCTCGTCATGCCGCGTGATGGCCGTGGTGATCTCGCCGCCGGGCTCCTTTCCGCCGGTCTCCGACTGGTGGGCGCCGACGACCGTCCACGCGATGAGCTCGCCTTCGCTGAAGATGGGCATGATCGCGAACTGGTCGGGGTTGTGGATGCCGCCGTAGATGGCTTCGTTGCAGTAGTAGACATCCCCCTCATTGATCTGGACCGTCGGATCGTCTTTGAAGTGCTTGATGATGAACTTGACCGGAATCTGCCCGGTGACGGTGTGCAGGTACGTGCCGCAGACCGAAGTGACCAGATCTCCGGCGGCCGTATAAATCCCCGCCATCGAATCGCCCGAATGGAGCATGCTGGAAATGCCCATTTTGGTCATCACGGCCTTGCCCTCTTCAACGATCAGGACAAGGTTCTCCGCGTAAATCTCGTAATCGCCCGGCGCCATGTCCTCGATGGATTTCATCGCCTCCCGGGTGGTGGGTGAAGGCTTCAGGCCTTGCTCGATCAGATCAATATCGAAAGACATCTCCCTGCCTCCCCGACGGCGCTCAGGCCATCTTCAGCAGACCATTGCGAAATTCATCCACGGCGAATCGCCAGCCGGGCTCCACGACAATGGTGGTGTCCTCGGCCTCTACGATCGCGGGCCCCTCGAAGCTGTGACCGACCTGGAGCCGCTGACGCTCATAGACCGGCGTGTCCCGCCAGCCGATGTCGGGCCAGAAGGCCGGGCGGGTTTCCGCCAGGGCGGTCGACGCGTCGGTTCCATGCGGCTCGAACCTGCGGACCTCGGGCTTGCTCCCGGGGACCGTGGCGCGGAGGACGAAGTTCTCGATCTCCACGCCCGCCTCCGGCGTCAGGCCCATCGAGCTGTATGCCTCGCTGTATTCTTTTTCGAAGGCGGCGTAGATCCCCCGGATATCGTCCGGGCTTTGAACTTTTATCACCGGCGAGATTGCGCGCTTGACGTTGAGCTGGCCGCCGAATTTCATGTCCAGCTCCAGCATCCACTGGACATCCTGGAGATCGAGCCCTTCTCCCCGGAAGTCCTTCCGGGCCCGCTCCATCAGGCCGTCCACCACCGCGTTGAAGGCGTCATAGTCCTCGAACAGGTTTCCCTTGAAGTCCATGAGGTGAAGGTGCAGGGACTTCTCGTAGAGATGGATCATGTCCATCGTGGCGGAGCCGTAGGCGCAGAACGTGGAAGCGAACGGGAAGACCACAATGGTCTCCAACTGGGCGAACGCGGCGAAACCGGTGGCGTGGACGGGACCGGCGCCGCCCACCGCGAACAGGATGAACTCGCGCGGGTCAAACCCCTTCAACACGGTCTCTTTGTAAATCTCCCCCCCCATGCCGGCGTCCACCACCCGCTTGGCCAGCAAGGCCGCCTCTTCCACGCTGACGCCGAGGGGGGCGGCCACGCCCTCCTGGATCGCCTTCACGGCCAAGTCCTTGTTCAGCTTCAGCCGTCCGCCGTGGAAGGTGTCCGGGTTAATGTACCCCAACACAACATCGGCGTCGGTTACGGTGGGTTGGGCGCCGCCCTGATTGTAACAGGCGGGTCCCGGGTGGGAGCCGGCGCTCTCCGGGCCGACCTCCACCTGATTTCCCAGGATTGGATTGACCCGGATGATGGAGCCCCCGCCCGCTCCGATGGACCGGACGTCCAGCATCGTAGCGTCCACGACCCATCGGTCGATGATGGGCTGGAACTGGTAAAAGCGGGTGCTGCCTTCGGCGACCATGCCGATGTCGAAGCTGGTCCCGCCCATGTCGGCGCTGATCACGTTCTTGTAGCCGTAATAGGGCGCAAGGTGGAAACTTCCCATGACGCCGGCCACAGGGCCGCCGTTGTAGGTGTTGACGGCGGAGGTCTTGAAGACGGACGCCATTCCCCCCGTGTTGTGGATCATCATCAACGGCCGCCGGTAGCGGCGGTCGCGCAGCCCTTCGGTGATCCCGATCAGCTCCGCGTACATGGACTGGTGGAGGTAAGCGCTGAGGATGGTCATCATCGTGCGGGGGTACTCGTAGATGCGCGGGGCGATCTCGGAGGAGAGGAACACGGGCATGTTGCCCAGGTAGGCGTCGTTGTACTCCGCACGGATCAATTCCGCGATGCGTTCCTCGTGCACGGGGTTGACGAAGGACCACAGCAGGGAGACCACAAACGCCCGGGCCCCGTTGTCCACCAGGCCGCCCAGCTGTTCCAGGAATTTTTCTTCGTCCAGCGGATAGATGACTTCTCCGTTGGAGTCGATGCGCTCCTTGGCCCCCACCACCATCGATTTATCGATGAGCGGCTCGGGCCGCCGGATCCGGGCGATGTTTCGGGCGAATTTGAACGGAATTCCATCCGCCCACTGACTACAGCGGCCGATGAAAATCGTGTCTTCGAACCCGTGGGTCGTGATGAGCGCCAGCTTGGGTCCGACGCGCTCAATCAATTTGTTCATGGCCAGGGTGGTGGAGTAACGGATGATCTCCGTTTCCGCCAGCAGATTCTCCACCTCCAGGTCGAGGCGATCGGCGCCCTCCTCGATGGCCTGCATCAGGCACACGGACAGATCATAGGCGGTGGTTCTGGTCTTGCACCACACCTGCTCGCCGTTTCGGGTGATGAAGCAGTCCGTGAACGTCCCCCCAATATCGATGTCGATGGAGGTTTCAGCCATCTTGCTTTTCCCCTAGGGTTGGACCCCGTATTTGGCTTTCAGCGTGTCCATGTCCAGTTCAACATCGAAGGTGATGGGATGGCCCGGCGGAAGATATTCGATCTCGATCATCGTGGCGCAGCCCGGGCAATAAAACTCGACCACCCGGCACCACTCAGGGTCGGGGGCGAACCCATACTCGCCCTCAACCACGGGGCGGTGAATCTCCCGCGGGTCGCGGTCCGCAACCAGGCATCCTTCCTTGTAATTTCCGCGGGCGGGGCCGAGATCCTGTCCGCAAACCCTGCAGTGCCAAGCCTCCCGCTCCAGGTCGATCTCCAGATATTCCGTAATCTGAGGCCGGGTGACCATGATCACACCTCCATGACGCCGTTTCCGGCGGAATCAATTCGGAACGTGGTCTGATCGGGCGCCAGCACGGAGGTGAACGCTCCCTCGATGATGGCGGGTCCTCGCACCTCGGACCCGAGGGGCAGCCGGTTGAGCCGGTAGACCGCCGCATCCGCCTCCCCGGCGGCCAGCCGGATCCGACGTTTGCCGAGTTGGGCTTCAGCCGCGTCGGCGGCTCTATCCCCGGCCGCTTTCAAGTCCGGGTGAGGCACGGGGCACGTCGCCGTCAGCCGGACAATCAGGTATCGGCCGCCAGGCGGGAGATCGCTCAGAAAGCGATTCAACTCACCGGGCAGCCGGCCGTTGATGAGAGCGCCCCTCGCGCTTCCCACTTCTTCCGTTCCTGACAGACAAAGGATCTCGAGCGCGCAGCTCATGTCTTCCGCGGTAAACCCCTCGCCGCGCATGTCGCGGAGGGCGCGCGTGCGCAACTCCTGCGTGATTTGTCCCAACGCTTCGGGGGTGACGGGGACATTGGTCAGCGGCCGGATTTCCTCGTACCGGTGGGCCACATCCAGCGTGCTGGCGCCGAAGGCGGAGAATACGGCGGCGACGGCGGGGACATAGACCTCGCCCAGGTTCAATCGCTTCGCCAGGCCGTGCGCCAGCATGCCCGCGCCTCCGCCGAACGCATACAGCGTGGCCCCATCCAATGAAACGCCGGAGGGCATCGGCACGCGCTCACCGATGTGCCGGGCCAGGGTCGTCTCGATGGCTTCCTTTGCCTTCAGCGCGGCGTGGATCGGATCGAGGCCCAACGGTCCCGCGATCCGTTCTTGCAGCGCTTCGCGCGCCCGTTCCAGGTCCAGGCGCTTCCGTCCGCCCAGGTATTGGTCGGGCGCCAGGTAACCGAGGGTGAGCCAGACATCGGTGGGGGTGACTTCGGCGCCTCCCAGCCCGAAGGAAGCGGGACCGGGCACGGCACCCTGGCTGTCGGGTCCGACGGTCAGCTCGCCGTTCTCGGCGCACCGGATGATCGACCCCCCTCCGACGCCGAAAGAGATGATGTTCGGAATGCGCTGGGCGACCTGAACGCCGTTGATGGGCAGGTAATCGGCGGTGACCGGGTTCCCCTTGGTGATCAGAGACACATCGGAGGTGGTGCCCCCCACGTCGAGGCTGAGCGCCCGGTCATGGCCCATCGCTTGAGCCACGACTTGGGCCCCGCGGACCCCGGCCGCGGGGCCGGACTGGTAGGTGTGAATGGCCCGGGTCTTGGCGACTCTGGTGACGCCGTAGTCCGCGGTGACGATCAGAAGGGGATAGCGGTACCCGGCCTTTTTGACCTGGTCCTCGGCCTTGTAGAGGGAGTTGACCAGGGATCGGTGGAAATAGGCGTTCACCACGGCCGTGTTGGTTCGCAGCTCGTCGTTTGGAACCCGGGAGACCTGATGGGAAACCAGCAGGGGCACCGCCCCGAGGTAGTGGCGCGGATAGGCCGCGTCGATCGTCCGTCTGACACCCATCTCGTTGGCCGGATTCAGGTGGGCGTTCCGCAGGCTGATGACGATCATGCGGGCCCCGTTCTCCAGCAGGCGCCGCACCCCGGCGTCGACTTCCTCCGCGTCCGGCGGGCGCACCGCTTCGCCCCGGTCATTGACTTCTTCGGAGACGCCGACCGCCATTTGCGAAGAGACAAAGGCGGTGATCGGGTTTTCCGCGTCGGCGGCGTAGAGGTCCTTTTCAGCCCCCTTCGTGACAATGACGCCCAGCTTGGGGCCGGTGCGCTGAATGGCCGTATTCGTGGCAATCGTGGAGGAGAAGCGGATCACGCGGGTTTGCTCGAGCAAATCCGGCGTTTCCATTTCGAGCCGGCGGGCTCCCTCTTCGATGCAGGAGAAAAAGCAGACCGTCAGGTCGTGGGGAGTTGTTTCGACCTTGACGCTGGTGGCGCGTCCGTCACCGAAGAGGTACCCGTCCGTAAAGGTGCCCCCTGTATCGATGTCGATGGTGTACAAAGGTTTGCACCCTCCCGTTCACCGGCTTGCGGGGCCGCGAGCCCCCAGCGCCGTGGGCTCCCGGCGCACCCCATCGCGCAGCCGCGGCTTCCCCCGACGACGTAGAATTTCGCCGAACTTGCCCCATGTAGAATCAAGGGGATTCTAACACGGAATTTTTGACAATGCTTTAACAGGTTGCGGAAAAACTCCGATGGGTTGGTGTTTTGGCCAAGATTCGGACCTTGCGCGCTGTCATTCCGAACGA
>JASLXW010000164.1 GCA_030740135.1 Nitrospinota bacterium | reverse complement strand
GGGTATACCGAAGATCCGCCCTCTCCAGACGGGCACCCATGAGGTTCGCCCCCTCCAGACGGGCACTCCAGAGGTTCGCCCCCTCCAGACGGGCATCCCGAAGGTACGCCCCCCTTAGGTCCGTTTCCCTCAAGTCAAGCGTGTGGTCCTTTTCTCCTTCTTCGTGCTCCAGTTTGCGCCGGCCGATCACCGTCAGAATGGCCTGGATATCCGTCGGGGGTCGAAGGCGTTCCTCGCCCTTCTTTTCCCCCCCGGCGTTTTCCTCCGCGTCATCCCCCTGCGGGGAGGCTTCTCTTTCTCGTCCACAGCACGCTCCGCCTCCCGCGGCTCCTCCTCTTGTTCCCGCGGCGCGCGCGCCTTCTCCCGGACGAACGCCGTCAGGGCCTCCATGATCGTCCAGTGGTCGTCCTTCGAATCCCGCGCAATCCGCTCAAGCGCGTAGATGCCCCCCAGCCGAACTTCGAGTGTCCCGCTCCCAAGCTGGTCGATCGCCCGCGTAAACCGCTCTGTGATCTGCCCCCGCTCAGCAACTTCCACCGTCTTCTGCGCGGCCTCTGCCCGCCGTTCCGTCGCCGTCACCCGCCGAAACGTCAGATAGGCGCCGTGTGGACGTTTAACAGCGCCTGTTCTCACGATCGCCGGCGCCGCACGGCCGATGAAACCGGGGATCACTGAGCCCGCAACCGGGTGGATTGCATCGTCTTTTCGCCGCCCAAGGCATCCGATGTCACCACCTCATCCCTCCGACCCGGTGGAGGTTGACCCATCAGGCGTGGGATAATGAAACCGGGGGACGGGATCGACGAGACCCGCGAGGATTGCTCCCCACTTCACTGGCGGAGGAGTTTCAAGATGCGGATCAATGGGACTGCGGTAAGGGTCGTCGAGACGGACGTCCTCATCATCGGCACCGAGGCCACCGGCGGCAAGGCGGCCCTGGAGGCGGCCGATCTCTTTCCCGACTGCCGAATCGTCGCCGTCAGCAAGCAGGTGATCGCCCGGAGCGCGGTCACCATCACCGCCGTGGCCACCTACAACGCCGCCGTGAATCCTTACGACGACCCGGCGGTCCACACCGTGGACACCATCAAAGGCGGCGCGTATCTCGCGGTTCAGAAGCTGACCCGGCGCATGTGCGAGATTGGACCTCAGTGCGTCCACGAGATGGAGGCATGGGGATGCAGGTTCGCCCGGCAGGAGAAAGACCCCCGGCTCTACGACTGCTACGAGTACCCCGGACATTCCCGGGCCCGGGGCGCGTACACCTTCCCCTTCGGGACCACGGGCCGAAAGATGGTGCAGATCCTCAAGCGGGAGATCTTCAAACGCGACAACGTCAAGGTCATGAACGACGTCTTCATCACCGACATCCTGATCTCCGACGGCCGGTGCGTGGGCGCCCTCGGGGTTCGACTCGTGGAAACCCAACCCATCGTCTTCCGGGCCAAGGCGGTCATCATCGGCGCCGGCGGGGGGATGGAGATCTTCAGGAACAGCGACGCCGCCCGGGACGCCACGGGCAACGGCTACGGATGGGCCTACCGGGCGGGGGGCACGCTGATCGACATGGAGCTCGTCCAGTTCTTCCCCGTCAACCTCCTCACGCCCAAGACCCTGTACGCCAATCAGCCCGCCCCCTCGGTTCTCCGCTACGGCCTGGGGGGCCGATTTTACAACAACAAGGGCGAGCGCTTCATGCACCGCTACGACCCGGAGCGCGGGGAGCGCGTCACGCGGGACGTTGTCTCGCGGGCGATGTGGATGGAGATCCTGGAGGGACGGGGCACCCCGAACGGGGGCGTCTATCTCTCCATCGCGCACCTGCCCGACAATGTCATCGACAACTTCATCGCCAAGAACAATCCCGGCTACAACTTCGGCGGCGTGAAGCTCAACGAAGAAGGGCTCGACATCAAGCACGGCGCCCTCGAGGTGGCCCCCATGGCCCATTTCTACCTCGGGGGAATCCGGATCAACGAGCGATGCGAGACGAGCATCGCCGGGCTCTACGCCGCCGGGGAGGCGGCGGGCAACGTCCACGGCGCCAACCGCCTGGGCGGAAACGCCCTCACCGACTGCCAGGTCTTCGGCAAGATCGCGGGCGGCGAGGCGGCGAAACACGCCTCCACCCGCGACGGCCTCGGACCTGTGAACGAGGATCAGGTGCGTGGATTGGTGGAGACCATCGACGCCATCTACCGCCGCGAACAAGGGACACCCCCGCACGTGACCCGCAACAAGATCCGCGACGCCATGTACAACGTGAGCGTGGTCAAGCGTGAAGACTGGATCAAACGGGCGATGGAAACCCTGAAAGCGGTTCGGGAGAACGACCTCCCGGTCCCCCGCCTGAGCGGGAAGGCCAAGTCCTTCAGCAAGGAGCTGATGCTGGCCCTGGAGAACGAAGACCTCCTGCTGACGGCGGAGCTGCACCTCAAAGGCGCCTTGATGCGCACCGAGACCCGCGGCGCACAGTGCCGACTCGATCACCCGGATACGGATAATGAGAACTGGTGCAAGAACATCCTCTACCGCAAGGACGGCGATGACGTGAAGATGTGGACGCAAGACGTTGACTTTTGCGTTCACAAGCCCGACTTCGTCGTGGAGAAAGAGAAGCAGGCGCCCAAAACGGGATAAGTGGGGTCAAACCCGATTTTTTCACTTCGCTGACACCCAGCGCCGGCTTCGGGCCGTCCCTACGGGGAGGGCGGTCGGCTTTGGATGTGTGTGCGATGTATGCAACACGGTGTGCTCACTTTGGTGCGACAGAAGCAACGCGCCATTACGCAGGCAACGCACCGTCACGCCTGGCAATACGGACATTTCACGGACCTCGTCGGATTCCCTGATATACTTCCGATGCGCCCACTCCCCAATATGATCAGCGACGACAAGGTGGATTGCTTCGTTCACGGCGAAATCCGCCAGGGAACCTGACCCTATTGCTTCAACGCGAAGGCCGGTCGTCTTCGGCGTCCCGACAACGGACTCAAGGAGGTCTCCCCGTGAAGATGCCCGGAATCCTGCCCGCCGATTGGGACGCGCGGCGGGAGTGGATGGCCCTGCCGTTCGAGGAGGCCGAGTACGAGGACCGGCTGAGCCGGCTCCGGCGGCTCATGGACCGCCGGGACCTCTCCGCCCTCCTCCTCTTCGCCGCGCCCAGGCAGAGCGGCAACGTCCGCTGGATCGCCAACTTCGACAGCTACGTCGGCTACACCTTTCTCCTCCTTCCCCGCGAGGGCGAGCCTGTCTTGGGGACGGATTCGCTCTTCCGCATGGAGCCCATCCAGAGCGGCGCGTGGATGACCTGGGTGCGGGACTACCGGCCCGCCCGGCCCGTGGCCGCCGACCCGGACGGGCTCCCGGGCCATCTCCGGGACGCCGTCTCGGTCCTGCCCGCCGGAGGCCGCGTCGGTTTCGTGGGCGAAGACGCCTTCAATTTCGCGCTTTCGTCGAGGGTCCGGGAGATCATCCCGCCGGACCGGATCGTCGAGGCGACGCGCGATTACCTGGCCGAGAAGGCCGTCAAGAGCCCGGCCGAGCTGGCGGTCATCCGCAGGGTCGTCGGGATGGGCGTCGAGGGCCTCATGGCCGCCCGCGACACCGCCCACCCGGGCGTCACGGAGAACGAGGTGGCGGCGAAAACGGTGGCGGCCATGTTCCGGGCGGGGTCGCAGAACCTGTACGGCCCGTTTCCCGTCTGCCTCGTCTCGGGCAAGCGGACCCTGCTCAAGAACGTCGCCCCGACGAACCGGAAGCTCGAAAAGGGCGACCTGCTTTTTTTGGACATCGAGCCGGAGCTGGAAGGCTACGGTACGGACCTGGCCCGGGTCATCAAGGTGGACGAGACGGCGGAAGGGGACGAGCTGAACTTCCTCGAATGCTCCCGTCTGGGGCTCCTGGCGGCCATCGAGGCGACCGCGCCGGGAAAGACCCTCGGCGAGGCGGAGTCGGCGGCGCTGCGGGTCGCGAAGGAGATGGGATGCGCCGGACGCTATACCCTGAAAGGCCACGGTCTCGGGACGACGAAGTTCCGCGACCTTCCCCGGCCGGTCGAGAAGGATTACGTCCTCCGGCCCGGCGAGACGGTCAATTTCGAGAGCATCCTCCTCGATGAGCGCTTCGGCTGCGCCACGCTGGAGGACACGGTCCGGATCACGGAGACGGGCCGCGAAGTCCTGAGCCGCTGCGAGCACAGGTGGTGGTGAGGGAGGGGGGGGAGGGTGTCGGTGTCCGGGGGCCCCCAGCCCTGGAGGGCCGATTCACAAAAAGCGCCCCCTGAGAAGCAACCCCCGGGGAATCAAGCCTTCAGCGCTTCCTCATGAAGTGTCACGCCCAGTCCCGGGCCTTCCGGCATCCGGAGGTCGCCGTCCTCGATGGTCAGGCCTCCGGCCACGTCTTCCGCGATGCGGTGGAAGCCGTTCATCTCCGCCGGCAGCTTCAGGTGCGTCAGGGAGAGGGCCAGGTGCGCCTCGGCGGCGTTCTGGATGGCGCCGGCGAAGCCGTGGCCGACCGTCATGGGAACGCCGGCCGTCTGGCAGATGGCCGCAATCTGAAGGGCGGGATAAAAGCCGCCCACCTTCATGATTTTGAGCTTGATCACGTCGGCCGCCCCCATCCGGATGACGCGCAGGGCGTCGGCGGGCGTGACCACGCTTTCGTCCGCCACCAGGGGCGTGTCGATGGCCCGGGCGATCCTCGCCATGCCCTCCAGCTCGTCCCGGCCGAGGGGTTGCTCGACCGCCAGGAGATCGAACTCCTCGAGCCGCTTGATGTAGGGGATGGCGATGTCCGGGCGGTGGTGGGCGAGGGAGAGGGACTGGCTGAAATCCAGGTCGAGGGTCATCGTGTCGCCGACGGCCTCGCGGACCGCCGTGAGGATCTCGATGTCCTTCTTCAGGTCCATCCCCGCGCGGAAGTTCAGGGCCCGGTAGCCCTCCTCCCGGTACTGGAGCGACAAGTCGACCAGCTCCTCCGGCGCCAGGTAACCCAGGTGCGGGGCGACCAGGGGAAGGGTCTCGCGCATCGCCCCGCCCAGCAGGGAAGAGACGCTCCGCCCCGCGGCCTTGCCCATGATATCGTAGCAGGCCGTGTCGACGGCGGCCTGGGCGTAGCGGTGTCCCAGGCAGACCCGGCCCATCCGGTCGTGGAGGACGCCCGTCTCGAAGGGGTCCAAGCCGATGACGGCGGGGGTGATCAGGTCGCGGAGGGTGAGGAGGATGTGGTCGAGGGTCTGCTCGAAGGGCTGGTAGCGCGGCGCGCTCACCGTGGCCTGACCGAGGCCGTCGATCCCCTCGTCGGTGCGGACCACGACGACGGCGAAAGAGGAGGTGTCCTTGCGCGTCAGGGCGGTGATGTACGGGATGCGCATGGGGACGGTGACGGGAAACGCCTCGACAGCCGTGATCTTCATGGGGGGGTTCCCAACCTCTGGGGGGGTCTCCCTGCTGGTCCTCGGATCGGCCGGCGGGGTTTTCACCACCGGCCCGGGTCGCGATGTGACATGGCTTTTTATCACAAAAGAAAAGCCATGGCCCGGGCCGATTGGGGCACTCGGCAAGAGAGCGGCGATCGCCCGCACGGGGAATCCGGCGGGCCGGGCCATTCTCCCGCTGATGATGGGACCGGCATGACCCTCGCTGTTTCGATACAATGCCGGCGAAGAGACATCTCCCCGGCCTCTTTGATTTCGGAGAAAGGTTTGAAGCGGCAAATGGGCGATCCCGAAAAGACCGCCAAGAAGCGTCGCGCCCGGGCCATCCTCAAGCGGCTGGCCGCGGCCTATCCGGACGCGCGTTGCGGGCTCGACTACGACGGGACGTTCCAGCTTCTGGTGGCCTCCATCCTCTCTGCCCAGTGCACCGACGAACAGGTGAACCGGACCACGCCGGGGTTGTTCAGGAAATTTCCGACCCCGGCCCGCTTCGCCCGGGCGGGGCGGCGGGAGGTGGAGCGGTGGGTCCACGCCTGCGGTTTTTACCGGAACAAGGCCCGGAACATCATCGCCGCGTGCCGGATCCTGTGCGACGCGCACGGCGGGGAGACGCCCGACAATTCCGACGCCCTCGTGGCGCTGCCCGGGGTGGGCCGGAAGATCGCGAACATCCTGCTCAACGACGGCTTCGGCGTCCCGGCCATCGCCGTGGACACCCACGTGTTCCGGCTCTCCCACCGGTTTCATCTCGCGGACGCGCGCGACCCCGACCGGACGGAGTTTCAGCTTCGGGAGGTGGTTCCCAAGGACCTGGTCCCCGGTTTCAACCATCTCCTCACGTTCCACGGCCGGAGAGTCTGCACGGCCCGGAATCCCCGATGCGGCGAATGCCCCGTCCGCAAGCAGTGTCCCTGGGAAGGGAAAGCGGAGATCCTCGCCGCCCTGCCGAAGGGCAGGATCAGGATGAAGGATTTGGAGGAAGGATGAATCTGAAAACCTTGGGGGACCGTTTTCAAGGCTTGTCCCGCGCGAAGGCGGGGATGTCCCCCCAGAGATTTTATGGCGTGGCGGAGGTCGCGGGAGGCCCGGGGGCGCCGGCCCGGATCCGCCTGGCGATGCCGGGGAAGGTGTCCAGCACGCGCGCCATCCCGATGCGGGTCAGCCTGTCGTTGGACTGCCAGAGTCCGCCGCCTTCAAGGAACCGCGGGAGCAGGAGGAGGTTTTCGCTCAGGAACTCCTGGGTCTCCTCGAACGTGGCGCTCCACAGGGCCTTGCCGTCGTGGACGCTGATCAGATAGACGTCGAACGACACCGAAGACGGATGATCCGCGGTGAGGGGGGTTCCGTCGCGGTTCCGGTAGCGGGTGATCACGCCGGTCACAACGGCGTCCAAGGCCTGTGATTCTTCGCCGGGTTTCACGGCGGGCGAACGGATTTCACCCGTCATCGCTCCCGGCTTCTCCTCCGGGTCTTTCGCGGGCGTCTCGCCGGAAAAGACCAGGCTTTCGGTCGTTGTGTAGGGCGCGACTTGCTTGAGATAGTTCGAAACCGCGCGGCCGAGCAGCCGGAGGTTTTCCTCGCGGTTGACGGTTCCCGCGCGGCGACTCGGGTCCACGCGGAATTCGAGCTCGATCTCCTCGGTCTGATCCAGCCGGACGGGCGGGGTCACCGAGTACCGCTTTCGGGTCGCCATCTCGCGGTAAAAGAACGCGGCCACCTTGTGCCCGGCTTCCGGAGACTCGGTGTTGTTCCGAAAGGGCATGACCGCGATGTTGCGGAGGTTGTATTTCCGGATGTCCGGACGGACGGTGGCCGCTACGTTGCCCGGCGTCATGCGTTTCAGCGCGACGTTCGAGCAGCCGATCAATCCCAAACCGAGACCCAAGATTCCAAGCGTCCTGGCCGCCGAGGCCACGCGCCGAGCTCCAGTTGTGTCAGTCTTCATTCACCGCTTCCCGGAAAATTCATCTGTGCGAACCTCGTCGGCCGCGACCCGATCACCAGTTTAGGGTTTTCCGCGCAAACTGGCAACCCAAGAGTTTCATGTGGCTTTCGGGGCTTCGACGCCGCCCGCTTTGCCCCCCCGGGGAGGATATTCGCAAGTTGTGTGCCTCATGATGGAGTTGCCCCGGTTTCGTGGACACCTGATGATTTGGGAGCAAAGGAGGTGTCACGATGCCGCAGACTCATCCCCGTTATCCGGTGGAGTTCCGCCGCCAGATGGTTGAGTTGGTCCGGACGGGACGCACGCCCGAGGAACTCTCGCGCGAGTTCGAACCCTCGGCGCAGACGATCCGCAACTGGGCCCATCAGAGCGACCTCGACGAGGGGCGTCGCAAAGATGGCCCCACGAGCGATGAGCGCGAGGAGTTGCGCCGTCTTCGGCGCGAGAACCGACAGCTCCGCCAAGAGCGTGAGATCTTAGCAAAAGCCGCGGCCTGGTTCGCTCGGGAGACCGATTCGATCCCGTCCGGGTCTACGGGTTCGTGAGGGCGAACCGGGCCATGTATCGGACGGCCACAATGTGCCGGGTGCTGAGCGTCTCCCCCACCGGCGTACTACGCGCGGCGCAGGCGCGCGCCGTGTGCCCGGTCGTGCGCCGACCAGAGGTTCACTGGACGCATTCAGGCGATCCACGAGCGTTCTCGGGGCACGTATGGCGTGCCGCGCGTCCATGCCGAGTTGACAGCTTTGGGAGTCCGTGTGGGCCGCAAGCGCGTCGCCCGGCTGATGCGTGGGGCGGGACTTG
>JASLXW010000163.1 GCA_030740135.1 Nitrospinota bacterium | reverse complement strand
GGGTGACGCCCAGCTCGGGGGCGATGTCGATGTGCCGAATGCTCCGGTTCGCCTCCTTCGCCACGTCCTTCATCCGCTTGACGCGCTCGGCGATCTCTTCGGGGGTCAGGATGGCGGGGAACCAGCCGTCGGCGTACCGGCCGGCCCTTTCCACCCCGTCCCACGAGTTGCCGCCGATGTAGATGGGCATCTTCTTCTGGACGGGTTTGGGATACATCTCGACGTCTCGGAAGCGGACGTATTCGCCCTGAAAGGTCGCCTTGCGATTTTGGAGGAGCGCCCGAAGGGCGGCGATCCGCTCGTCCATCAGTTTGCCGCGGTGGGGCGCTCCCCCCGGGTTGGCGGCCCGGTACTCTTCCCGGTAGGCCCCCAGGCCCACGCCGAGGATCACCCGCCCGCCGGAGCAGACGTCCAGCGTCGCGGCGGTCTTCGCCAGGATGATGGGCTCGCGGACAGGCAGGACGGCGACGCCCGTGGCCAGCTTGATCGTCTTCGTCGCCGCCGCGACGAACGAGAGCAGGACGAACGGTTCGTAGAAGCGGGGGGGCTTGGGCCACATCCGGGCCACGTAATTCTGGGTCGTGATGTGGTCGTTGGGCCAGACGGCCTCGTACCCCATGGCCTCGGCCTCCGCCGCGATCCGAACGATCTGTCCGGGATCGGCGAACGGATACGGATAGATGAGGCCCTCCATGCAACTGGGGATGGCGACGCTGAACCGCATGGGCGAATCTCCGGGTGTTCCGCGGGGGTCGGATGTCTCAGCTGGAAACGGGAATGAAAGATTCTACCAATGGAAGGGGTCGTCATCCAGTCCGGCGAAGCGCCCCCGGGAATCAGGGGCGTTTCAATTTTTCAATCAGCGAAAGCCCGCTCAACTGAATTCAGGATATCCGCCCGGTTGATCGGCTTCGAGAGGACGGAATCGATATGGTTCGCCTTCAACCGTTCCGGGTCCAACTGCCCGCCCCAGCCCGTGAGCAGGATGAGGGGCACGCTCGGGTTCAGACGTCTGATTTCCTCGGCGACCAGCCAACCCGGCATCTCGGGCATGCTCAGGTCCGTAATGACGATGTCGAAGGTCCCATTTTTGAACCTGTCGAGCCCATCGCGGGGGTCCGTGGCGAATTCGGCCGTGTGGCCGCCTCCTTGCAGAATCTCGGCGACGAGCTCCGTGACTTCTTCCTCGTCCTCGATGATGAGAATCCGCCGGGAAGCGGAGGTGATCAACCTCGGTGTAGAGAGGTCCCGCGCCTGTTCATCGGCCGCCGGCAGGGTCAGCCGCACGGCCGTCCCCTTTCCCGGGGCGCTCTCGATCTCCATTTGGCCCCCATACCGTCCGACGATTCCATAAACCATGCTGAGCCCCAGGCCGGTGCCGCGCTCGCCCTTGGTCGTGAAAAACGGCTCCAGCGCGCGCTCGCGCGTCTCGGGGCCCATCCCGATCCCGGAGTCCGTCACCGAGACGATCACCTCGTCCGCCGCGTTTTCGGTGGCGAAGGCGATGCGCCCCCCATCGGGCATCGCGTCCAGGGCGTTGTGGACCAGGTTGATCAGGATCTCCCGAAGCTCGGAGCCTTCGCCCCGGACGGTGTCCTTTTCGGCCCGGGCATCGAACCCGACTTCGAGGCGGACGCCCAGCAGCTCGGCCTCGTCCTTCCAGCGGGGCCGGGTCATCTCGATGACGTCGGAGACGATGTCGTTCAGCCCAACGGTCCCCGTCGGGCGGTCCTCGCGCTTGCGCGCGAAGTCCTGAAGGCGTTTGACCGTGTTGGCGCCGTCATGGGCCGCTTTCTCGATGATCTCCAGATTCCGGCGAAGCTTGGGGTCCTCGGTGAGAAGTCCCGAGAGCTCGGCGCGCCCGAGGATGACGGCCAGGGAGTTGTTGAAGTTGTGGGCCACGCCGGAAGCGAGCTGGCCCAGCGCCTCGAGCTTCTGGCTTTGGCGGAGCTGATCCGTCAGGGTCTTTCGCCCGGTGACATCCTCCGAGATGCCGGCGATGCGGTAGACCTCGCCCCCTTCATCGAGGATAGGGAACGCGCGGTCCCGGACCTTTCAGCTTCCGTGGGGCGGGGACGCGTTTCGGAACGGCTGAGCGGAACGAAGATTGACTCGACGTCCGCCCGCCGGGCAAGATGGATTCCGAGGATTGGTGTTCACCTTTCGAGAACGACTCCGGCCGGGACCTTCCGGCGCGTTGGGTTGAATGACGCCGGTCGGGTCGGGGCGTGGGAACGGGGAAGATGGCGTTCGAGTTATCCAGCCGGCTTTGGGTCTACACCAATTACGAGTGCAACCTCTCGTGCTTGTATTGTATCGTCAAGTCCCATCCCGAGGCCGAGCCGAGGGCAATCGGTCTCGATGTCTTCGAGAGGCTTCTGGACGAGGCCCTCCCCCTCGGATTCGATGAGCTCTATCTGACGGGCGGCGAGCCGTTCATCCATCCCCGCATCTTCGATCTCCTCGACTACGCCGTCCGGCGGATCTCTACGACCGTCCTGACCAACGCGACCCTTTTCACACCGCGCCGGATGGAGCGCCTGAAGGCCCTGCCGGCGGGGGGGGGGGGGCGCCTGACCCTGCAGGTCAGCGTGGACAGCGCCCGCCCGGACCGCAACGACTTATACCGGGGCGCCGGAAGCTGGCTTCAAACGATGCGCGGGGTGGACGCCCTGCTGACCCAGGGATTCAAGGCCCGCATCGGCGGAACGGAAACGCCCGAATCGGACGGCGGGGAGGCGGAGCTGGTCGATTTTTTCTCCGC
This sequence comes from Nitrospinota bacterium, assembly GCA_030740135.1. The sequence continues at coordinate 5,465 of JASLXW010000163.1, read as the reverse complement.
GAAGGGAATCGACGAGGCCGACGTCTTTGTCCGCCCCTTGATCCGAAGGGGTTTCTCCGAGCGGGGCAAAGACCTCTGCGCCGATCGGGTCCTCCCGGAGGTGTGCGTGGACCGGGACGGCGTTTACTGGCACCCCCTCTCCACGGACCCGGATTTTCAGGTGACGCGCGAAACCTTTCCCTTCTCCCAGGCGGTGGGTTTGGTGCGGTCCGAGATGGACCGGAGGGAGCGGGAGGGGATCGAAAGCCTGCCCTACCAGTGAACTTGACCCCCGGGGCTCCGGTCGGAGCGAAGATGGGGTCGGGCCTTTCGTTGACACCCTTCTCGGTTGCGGGTGAGACTTGCTGTCGAACGGGACGGATGAGCCCGGGACCGGAAGGCCGCGGGAGAAACGAAGAGTAAAGTCCGGACCCCATTTTTTCGATGGGGCAAATCGATTTGCTTAATCTCTCCCGATGCCCTAAATACAGACATCCATGGATATTCTTGAAGTTCCGGCCCAATGCGACGACCGTACGCCTGATGAGGATCTCCCCGGACCGAGCGGTTCCCGGCGGTTTTCCGTAAACCCGGAAGGATTCCACTTCTTTCTGTCAACTAGGTGTGGGTCCAATCGAGCAGGGAGGGCACGGCGGCTCGCCGGGCCTTTTTTTGTGACAGAAAGAGAGATTTGATGGATTCCGTAGAAGTTGCGCTGCCGGCAACCGATGCCGGCGGCCCCATTCCGCCTGAACCGATCACCTCATTCGAGCAACTCGACCTGTCCCCCCCGCTTCTGCGCGCCGTTCAAAAGGCGGGCTGGCAGACACCGACGCCCATTCAGCTTGACTCCATTCCCGTGGCCTTGGCGGGGCGGGACTTGATCGCCTGCGCCCAGACCGGCACGGGGAAGACGGGGGCGTTCGCCCTGCCTATCCTGAAACGGCTCAAAGAGGGGGCCGGGCCAAGCGCCCTGGTCCTGACGCCCACAAGGGAATTGGCGGTCCAGGTGGCCGAGCATTTCGAAGAGCTGGCGAAGTTTTCTCAGTGCAAGATCGTCCGGGTTTACGGCGGCGTGAGCATAGACGTCCAGGCGAAGCGCCTGGCGTCCGGCGTGGACGTGGTGGTCGCCACGCCGGGGCGCCTCCTGGATCAAATGAGGCGCAGGAACGTCCATTTCAAGAAACTTCAATTCCTCGTCCTGGACGAGGCGGACCGAATGCTCGACATGGGATTCGCCCCGGACATCCGGCGGATATTGACCTTTCTTCCCAAGAAGCGGCAATCCATGCTGTTTTCCGCGACGATGCCGGTGGGGATCCGGGCCTTGGCCGGGGCCGCCCTCACCGACCCGGTCACCGTCGAGGTCGGCAGAAGGGCCGCGCCGGCGGAAGGGATAGAGCACCTGGCTTACCGCGTCTCGAAATCCCGCAAGATGGATCTCCTCCTTCACATCCTCCGGGAAAGGGAGTACGGCCGGCTCCTCCTGTTCGCCAGGACCCGCCAGGACGTGAACGTCCTGGCCCAGATGCTCACGCGGGAGAGGTTTTCGATCGACCTGATTCATTCCGACCGCCGCCAAAATGAGCGCGAGAAGGCCCTGTCCGATTTCCGCCGCGGGAAAACGCAGATCCTGGTGGCCACCGATGTCGCCGCGCGCGGTCTGGACATCGAGGGCATCACCTATGTGCTCAATTACAACGTTCCGGATAACCCGGAGGACTACATCCACCGCATCGGCCGGACCGCCCGGGCGGACGCCGACGGTTGGGCCGTGACGCTGGTCACCCTGGACGAGGAGCACATGCTGAAGGCGATCGAGCGGTTCATTGGAATGGAGATCGCCAAAGGGCGCGAGGAGAGCTTCGATTACGGAGACTTCGCATACGTTCTGGATCTGGAAAATCGAAAGCCTTCCGCCCCGTCCCTTTCCCGCCGAGGCAGGGGCCGGTCCTTCCGCCGCCGCTGAGCGCGGGCCGCGCGGACACTTTTCTCTTCCTCAATTCCACGACAAAAAAAGGAGCGGCGCCCCTGTGGCCGCTCCTTTCTCTCTCCCGCGCGGCGGGCTCCGTTTTTCGATTGAGCGAACGGACCCGGCGGCGGATTAGCCTTCCCGGTCTTCCCGGCGCTCTTCCAGCCAGGCCATTTGAATGGCCTCGAGGAGCCCCTCGTTGGACTCCTTCGGCTCATCGTCGAAGTCCTCCAGTTCCGTGACCCAGCGGTGGAGGTCGGTGAAGCGGATGGTCAGCGGGTCCAGGTCCGGATGCTTCTCGTAGAGCGCGATGCCGATGTCTTCAGGGTCGTGCCATCCAAACTTCATCGCGGGCGGCTAATGTCCTTCGTTGTGGGCGTGTTCGGTGACGTGGCTGCGATCGTCGCCGTGGGCGTGGCCGCCGATGATCCCCGGGGCGTTTCGGTTGTGCAGGGGAATCTCGACCACAAGCTCGCCCTCGCCGGGTCCTTCTTCCCCGAGGACGCATTGGCAGCCGAGGCGGCTGGTCAGCGTCAGACCGGTGGCCTCGTCGAGCTGGTCCTCCTCTTCCTCGGTCGCCTCCGGCAGGTGCTCCATGCCTTCTTTGATGATGACATGGCAGGTGCTGCAGGCGCAGAATCCGCCGCAGTTGCTGTCGATGAAGACGCCGTTCCGGTTGGCGACGTCCAGGAGGGTTTCTCCCGCCTCGGTCTCCACCGTTACGCCATCCGGAACGAAGGTCACTTGATACATTCGCGCCACCCCTCCCCTCAGGGCATGTGAGCGCCGCCGTGTGATGCGAAGCCCCGCGGCGGAGTCATTCCTTCAGGAAATCCTCCACCGGGTGATCCTCGATGGCGGCCTTCAGCGTGTTGTCCATGAGCACCTCGGCGAGGTGAAAAGAGGCCTCGTTCAATCGATCCAGGCGGGATTGGATGACCTCCCGGTCGTCGCCCTGGACGGCGTCCCGCATGGAACCGAGGGTCTCCTCGATCTCCTTCTTCTCGTCCTCTCCGATTAGGCCCGCCCCCTGGGCCAACGCCTTCTCGGCCGCCCGCATGACGGTTTCGGCCTCGGTCCGCGCCTCGATGAGGAGGCGGGCCGTCAGGTCGGGCTCCGCGAAATCGAAGGATTCGCGGATCATCCGCTCCACTTCCTCGTCGGTGAGTCCGTAGGACGGCTTGACTTCGACCGACTGGACGCTCCCGGTCTTCGTGTCCCTCGCGGACACGTTGAGTATGCCGTTGGCGTCGATGAGGAACGTCACCTCGATTCGGGGGATCCCGGCCGGCAGCGGCTCGATCCCCTGAAACTGGAACCGGGCCAGGCTCCGGTTGTCCGCCGCCAGCTCCCGCTCCCCCTGGACCACGTGGATGTCCACCGACGCCTGGCCGTCCACGTACGTTGTGAACGCCTCGTGGGCGCTGGTGGGAAGGGTGCTGTTGCGGGGAATCAGAACGCTGGTCACCCCGCCCATCACCTCGATGCCCAAAGACAGGGGGGTGACGTCCAACAGGAGGATGTCCTGAACGGCCCCGGCCAGGACGCCGGCCTGAATGGCCGCGCCCCGGGCGACCACCTCGCGCGGGTTCAACTCCGTATGGGGTCTCTTCCCGAACAGGGATTCCACCTTCCGGCGGACCAGCGGAATGAGCGTGCTCCCGCCGACGAGAATCACCTCGTCCAGGTCCGCGGGGGCGACCTCCGCGTCCTTCAGGGCGCGGCGGCACGGCTCCAGGGTTCGATCCACCACCGGGGTGATCAGGGACTCGAAGGTCTCGACGTCCAACATGGCCCGGTAGGGTTCGGCCCCGTCCGGCGCCGCAACGATCACCTCGGCGCGCTCCACGTCGGACAGCAGAATCTTGGCGTCTTCGACGGCGTCCTTGAGGCCCTGAAGGACGGCCGGGCTGTCCCGCATCGAGAGGCCGGCGGCGTCTTCAACGGCGGGCCGGAAATGCTTGATGAGCACGTGGTCGATGTCGTCTCCGCCCAGGTGCGTGTCCCCGCAGGTCGAGAGCACTTCGAAGATCCCGTCGTGCAGCTTCAGGATGGAGACGTCGAAGGTTCCGCCCCCGAAGTCGTAGACGGCGATCAGGCCGTTCCGCCCGCGGTCCAGGCCGTAGGCCAGCGAGGCCGCGGTCGGCTCGTTGACGATGCGGAGCACTTCCAGGCTCGCGATCCGTCCCGCGTCCTTGGTGGACTGGCGCTGGCTGTCGTTGAAGTAGGCCGGGACGGTGATCACGGCCCTGCGGACCTCGCGGCCCAGGCGCCGTTCCGCCCGATCCTTCAATTCCCGCAGGATGAGCGCTGAAAGCTCGGCCGGGGTGTATTCGGCCTCGCCGACCCGGACGTGGATGACGGCGCCCGCTTCGGGCGAGACCTCGAAGGGCAGAAAGTCGAGGTCGTCCCGCATGTCTTCGAGGGACCTCCCCATGAACCGCTTGATCGAATAGATTGTCCGCTTCGCCCGCGAAACGGCTTCCCGCCGGGCCTGCTTCCCCACGATGAATCCGGAATCGGTTATCCCGATCACCGAGGGGAGGATGCCGTCCCCGTCCTCATCCCGGATCACCCGGGGCTCGTCGCCGTCCATGTAAGCGGCCACGCTCTTGGTCGTTCCCAGGTCGATTCCGATGACGGGATCCGGGTCCGGGCTTCCCGTGCGGTTCAGACTGACGTATGGCAATGGAGGGCCTCCGTGATGTCTCTCACGGCGTTTTGGATGTATTTGCGCTGAGAGAGCAGCGTCCTCAGGTTTTCGAGGGTCTCCGCCGGGTCGTCCCCCGCGTCCGCGGCGGTGTCCCAGCGGCCGAACAGATCATCCAGGCGCGACAGCAGGGCGGCCTCTCTCTCCTCGAAGCGGTGTTGGTCTTCCTTCAACTCGGCGCCCAGCGCCTTCTTTCGCCCTTCGTCCTCTTCCGTCTGAAAATCCTGGAGCCTTTCGTTGAACTCGAAGACCTGTTCCAGAAACTCGTTCGGAGGGGAGGGGACGAGCTCTTTGTCCGATCCGGACTCCAATTTCAGCAGGTATTCAGCCCGCGCAAAAGGCTCCCGAAGCGCCCGGTACGCCCGGTTGAGAACAGCCGAGCTCTCCAGGCTGACCCGTTGCTCGTAGGACTCGGCGTTCTGATAACAATCCGGGTGGAGGGTTCGGCTCAGGTCGTAGAAGCGACGCTCCAGGTCCCGGGCGTCGATCCGAAGCCGGCGCGGCAGCCCCATGAAGTGAAAGTGGTCCGTGCCCGGTCCGGCCGGCTGGATCTTGGAGCAATGCTCGCAGAAAGGCCCCCCGGCGGTCTCGTGATTGCAGTCCCAACACAGTTGTCTGGCGGCTTGCCCGGAATCCGGTCCGGTCTTGTCCATATACGGCCATCCCTTCCCGAAAAGTCGGCGCCCCCCCCCTGCTCCCTGGTTCTCCCTTCGTTCGGACGTTCAGCCGGTTCGCGCCAAAAATCAGGGGCCTTTTCGGAGGCGGCGGCATGCCTCATCCCGAAAAGACCCCCGTTCCCTCTTC
>JASLXW010000162.1 GCA_030740135.1 Nitrospinota bacterium | reverse complement strand
GAGGCGCAGCTCCTGGTCTTGAAAGGGGCGCAGATGCCGGCGGTCCTCGTCAGCATCGCCCATCTCAAGAATCCCCAGGAAGAATCGCTTCTGGAAAGCGACGATTTCCTGGCCAAGGTGTCGCGGGTCCTGTTCGAGGCTTTATTGAGTTTCATCGGGGGGCAGGATGCCTCCAACTGAACACTTGAGGAAAAGGGGAGGGGCCTGATCGTTGCGTTGGTTCTTGCCGATTCTGGTTGTCTTGGGCATCGGGGCGGGGGTCCTGTTCTTCAATGCCGAGCGATTTGCACCCGCGCCCACCAAAGCGCAACCCCCCGTCTTCCCCACCCGGCCGGTCGGGGAGCCTTCCGCTTCCGCGCGATCGCCGAGTCCACCGCTTCCCGCACCCGCCCCGGGAACCGAGAATGTTCCGTCAAACCGAAAGCGTTTCGCCCTCATGTTCGCGGAGCTCGACGGAAGGGGCCTGCGTCCCGAGCCGCGAGTCCTCCCCCGCCCTTCCACGCTTCGCGCGTCCATTCGGCAACTCCTGGAAGCGTTGATCCAGGGCTCTCGGACGGGGCTTGTGGAAACCCTTCCACGCTCTACCAGAGTTTTGGAAATCTTCCTGGATGGCCAAGGAACGGTTTACGTGGACTTCAGCAAAGAAATCGCCGCGGACCACCCGGGGGGGGTGTGGGCGGAAGTCGCGACGGTGGCCTCGGTCGTTCAGACATTGACCGTGAACTTTGAGTCCATTCGGAGGGTGGCCTTCTTGATGGAAGGAAAGACCGTGGAAACGCTGGCCGGGCACGTGGACATTCGAAGGCCCCTCACCCGGCTGGATGCACGCGCTATGCCTGTCGCCGAGGAGGCGCGTTCCTTTTCACCGCGACAGCCATCCAAACCCTGAATTCCCAAGGAGTCTTTATGCCCAGGCAATCAACCCGCAGAGCGGACGGACGGCGTCCCGGAGAGATGCGGCCGGTGCGGATCGAGGTGAATCCGCTCCCGCATGCGGAAGGATCCGTTGAAATCACCGTGGGCGGCACCCGCGTTCTCTGCTCCGCCACGGTTGAGCCGGGAGTCCCCGGCTGGTTGAAGGGGAAAGAGGAGGGATGGGTGACCGCCGAGTATGCGATGCTCCCCCGGTCGGCGGACCGGCGGATTCCGCGGGAGGCCGTTCGGGGGAAGCAGTCGGGGCGGACCCAGGAAATCCAGCGCCTGATCGGCCGTTCCCTGCGCGCGGTCGTGGACCGTGGCGCCCTGGGCGGGCGCACGGTGATCCTGGACTGCGACGTGATTCAAGCGGACGGCGGAACCCGCACGGCGTCCATCACGGGCGCCTACCTGGCGCTCGCGCAGGCGATCAACAAGCTCACCGAGGCCGGAGAGGTCCCCGACGGCGTGCTTCAGGACAGCGTGGCCGCAACCAGCGTCGGTGTTGTAAACGGGCGGGTCCTGCTCGACCTGGATTACGTGGAAGATTCGACCGCCGAAGTCGACATGAACGTTGTCATGACCGGCCGGGGCGGAATTATCGAAATCCAAGGGACGGCCGAGGCCGCCCCGTTTTCTCCCGAAGAGCTCGACCGACTCTTCAATCTCGCCGAAAAAGGCATCCGCGGCCTGACCCGTCTCCAGGACCGGACCCTGAGGGGAAATTCCAAAGGGGCCGGAAGGTCTTGAGCCGACCTTTCGACGCGAAACGGCCCGTCCTCCTTCTCGCCACGCAAAACAGACACAAAATCCGGGAAATGAGAGAGATCCTCTCGGACCTCCTGTGCCCGCCTTTCGGAGTTCATCCCGATCGGGAAAAGCCCAACCCGCTTGTCTCTATCCTCGACTTCCCCGGCGTTGTCATCCCGGATGAAACAGGAAACACGTACGCGGAGAACGCCGAGGCGAAGGCACGCGCGGCGGCCGAGGGAACGGGTCTGATTGCGTTGGCGGACGATTCGGGGTTGGAGGTGGACGCCCTCTCGGGCGCGCCCGGCGTCCATTCCGCGAGGTGGCTGGGCGAGATTCCACAAACCGAAAAGAACCGGCGGATCATCGAAGCCCTGAATGAGACGGCGCCCAACGGCCGAACGGCCCGCTTCCATTGCGCCGTTGCGGTTTGTAGGCCGGGTCAGGGGCGGGAGGTCGGCGCGATGCGTGTTTTTGAAGCGGCTCTGACAGGATTCATCTCGGAAAAGAAGTCCGGCGGCAAGGGATTCGGTTACGACCCCATCTTTCTGCCGGAGGAAGCGGGCCGGCCGGGAAGGCGTACGCTGGCCGAAATTCCTCCTGAGGAAAAGAACCGGATCAGCCACCGGGCGCGGGCGTTGCGGCTTGCCGCGGACTTTCTTTCCAGCCTCATATCCGGTGGCTAACCGGATTTCTCTCCCATTTTGCCATTGGGTGAAAACGCAATTGGACATCGCCCCCCCCCTCCCCCCCGCGTTCGCACCGCGATTCCACCGATTTGAGTGATAGGCGAAACGGCTCTCACTTCACGACGTGAAGTTCCGGCACGCAATCGGTCAGGATTTCGTGTCCGTCTTCCGTGATCAAGACGGTCTCGCTGAGGCCCACACCGTACTCTTTGTACTCGAAGACCGCCGGAAGGAGATGAAAAACCATTCCCGGCTGGAGGGTGCGCTTCTCGCCGCCGCGGAGCATCATCGTCCGCGCCTCGCTCCAGTCCGGCGGAAGTGCAATCCCGATGGAATAGCCCGCCTTGTGCCGGAACTTTTCGCCGTACCCGGCGTCGTCGATGACCTTGCGGGCCGCGTGGTCCACCTCCTCGGCCGGAACGCCGGGCTTCATCTTGGCCAGCCCCGCGTCCAGCGAGCGGCGGCACAAGTCGAACAGGTCGTAGAAAAGTTTCGGCGGGTTCCCGATGAACCCGATGCGCATCGTGGCCGCGTGATACCGCTTGATGCTGGCCCCCACCTCGAAGTACACCGCGTTGCCCGCTCTCACGGGGTTCCCTTCGGCCATGGCGTGCGCCATGGTGTGGCGGACGCCCGCGTTGATGAGGGGCGGGAGGCCCGGGTATTCGCTCCCTTTGCTGAAGAGGCCCTGGTAGGCCGCCGCCATCAGGTCGTCCTCCGTCACGCCGCCCCGGAGCGCGGCCAGGGCGTGCCGCATGCCGGTGGAGGCGGCCCGCCCCGCCCGCCGGCTGTATTCCTGTTCGGCCGGGGACTTGATGAGGCGCATGTCCTCGATCAGCAGCGAGGTGTCCACCCACTCCACGTCGGGCAGCCGGTCCTTCAATGCCTCGTAATCGGCAATCGTCAGATACCATGCGCTTTTGTCGATTCCGATGCGCCCGCGGTCCCAACCCCGCTCGCGAAGCACCCGGAGGGTGGCGTCGAGATAATGCTCGGTGTCGGGATAGAACTCCAAATGCGGAACCCAGGAGCTTCCCTGAAGCGCGCTTTTCTCAATAAGACGCGACAGGTGGACGGGATCGCCCTCGGGCGGCACGAGAAAGGCCATGTAGGAGTAGTAACCGATGGTTCGATACCCGGACAGGTAATACGTGTTCTCCAGGGTATGGACCATCATCAGGTCCAGGCCTCGGGACGCCATCTCGGCCTGAACCCGTCCGAGACGGTTTCGATACTCCTCAAGGGGGAACGGCAGCTCAAATGTTTGCGTCATGTTCAGGGGCTCCCGGATTGCGGGGGTTTTACCTTGGGCGGTCACGGGACATAGCCGAAGAACCTCGGCACGGCCATCGCCAAGCCGGGGACGTACGTAATCAGGATGAGGACGCCGATCTCAACCAGGAGAAACGGCCAGATGGCCAGAACGAGGCGCTCCATCGAGATCTTCGCAATCCCGGACGCGACGAAAAGACAGACCCCCAACGGAGGCGTCGCCAATCCGATGATCAGGTTGATGCTCATGATGATTCCAAAAGCCAAAGGGTCCACCCCGATGCCTTTGGCGACGGGCAAGAGGACGGGAACCAAAATGATAATGGCTGCCGTCGTGTCCATGACACAACCCACAAACAGCAGGAAGATGTTGATCAGAAGCAGAATCAGCCAAGGACTCTGCGTCAGGGACAGGAGGGCTTGAGAGAGTTGCTGCGGAATCTGCTCAGCCGCCAAAAGGTCGGAGAATATCCTGGCCACCCCGACGATGATCATGATGAATGCGGTTACAAGTCCGCTTCGAAGGAACACCTTCCCCAAGTCCCGGACTTTCAGCTCCCGAAAGATGAACATCCCCACGATCAGGGCGTAAAGCACCGCCACCGCCGCCGACTCCGTGGGCGTCATGACCCCCCCGAAAATTCCGCCCAGAATGATCACCGGAATCAACAGCGCCAGCAAGGCGTCTTTCAGGCGGTCGAAGAACTCTCTCCCCGTGACGGGCTCCGCCCGGACCGCATAGCCGCGTCGCCGGGAGAGGACGTAGACCACACTCATCAATCCGAATCCGATGAGGACGCCCGGAAGGAATCCCGCGAGAAACAACCCTCCGATAGAGACGCCGGCGGTGACGCCGAAGATCACCATCGTGATGCTGGGGGGGATGATGGGTCCGATGAGCGAAGAGGAGGCCGTCACGGCCGCGCTGAAGTCGGCCTCATAGCCCTCCTCTTTCATGGCGGGGATCAGGATGGAGCCGATGGCCGCCGTGTCCGCCAGGGCGGAGCCCGTGATGCCGGCGAAAAGCATGCTGGTAACGATGTTGGCCTGGGCGAGGCCGCCGCGGATGCGGCCGACGATCGCGCCGGCGAACCGGACCAAGCGCAGGGTGATCCCCCCGCGGTTCATGAGCTCGCCGGCCAGGACGAAGAACGGAACCGCCATCAGCGGGAACGAATCCATCCCGTTGAACATGCTGTTGGGGATCATGATCCAGGGGGCGCCCGGACCGATGACCAGAATCCCCCCGACCGCCGCTAGACCGATGCTGAAGACGACGGGCACGCCGGCCGCCAGCAGGACCAACATCACGAGCAACATCACGCCGCCGACCATCCGGGACCCTCCTCCCCGCCGGGTGTCAATGGGGTCCGCCGCACGACATCACGGCGGCTCAGGCCGTAGGAAATTCAGGCCGATGCGACGTCCCGCCTTCGCGTCCGCCCATCAGCACCAGCAAGTGGTAAATCATCAGCGCGCCCCCCACGGGGATCGCCAGGTTGGGGATGGACATGGATATCTCCAACGCCGCAGACTCCTGGTGAAAGACCCGTCCCGTCATGTCCACACCGAAAATGACCATCAGAAACAGGAAAAGGAGAACGAGGAGACGTCCCCCCAGGATGACCCAGCGCCCCCCCGCGGCGGGTAGCCGCTGGACGAAGAACTCGACCGCGACGTGATCGCCGTAGCGCAGGGCCAAGCTGGAACCCAGGCCCGTCACCCAGACCATGGCGTAACGCGCCAACTCCTCCGGCCACGTCAGCGCATCGCCCAATATGTAACGGTAAAAGACGCCGAGCAGCGTGGAAAACGTCATCGCGGCCAGCAACACGATGACGATGAAGCCGGTGATTCGGCAGATGGCCGAGTCGATATTTTCGAACATGCCTCGAGGCTCCCTCCGGCTCGGCGATCGAGCAATCCGCGACCCCGACGGGCGGGGTGTCGTCGGAGAAGATACAAGAGAGGGGCCTGACGCCGCAGGCCCCTCTCCCGTCCGGGAAACCGACCTGATTTACCGGCCGCTGACCTTGGCCTCCGCCTCCGCCACGGCCTTCAAGGCCGCGTCCACCCACTCGTCTCCGATCTTGCTCCGGATGTACTTCTCCGCGGGCGGACGGCCCAGCTTGCGGAACTGCTCGTACTCCTCGTGATTGGGAGCGTACACCTGAATGCCCTTCTTCTTCAGCTTGCCGATGGCGCTCATCTCGGCGATGTAGCCGACCCCCCGTCCGACGACCGTCCCGGTGCGAGCGGCCCCCGTGACCAGGTCCTGGTATTTCTTGGGCAGGGACTGGAAGAAGCGCTCGTTGATGATCGTGGTGTGAAGGCTGTAGAGGTGCCGGTCGACTGTGAGGTACTTCTGGTGTTCATAAAACTTCATCAGATAGAACAGGCCGGGCGGGTTCTCCATCCCGTCCACGACGCGTTGTTGCAAAGAGGTGTACACCTCTGTCCAGGCGATGGGCGTGGGGTTGGCCCCGAGACCCTTCATCATGGCCATGTGGGCGGGGTTTTGCATGGTGCGGATCTTGAGTCCCTTCAAATCCGCGGGCGATTTTACGAGCCGCTTGCTGTTGAACAGGCTGCGAAACCCGCTCTCGGTGTGGCCGAGGATTCGGATGCCGGTGGCCTTGAGGAACGCCTCGTTGTACTTCTTCCCGAAGGGACCGTCCAGGACCTCCCACGCCACCGCGGAGGAGCTGAACAGAAAGGGCATCCCCAACACCAGGGCGGGCTTGAAGAACGAAGGCTGCGTGCCCTCGCTCACGTTGGCCATCTGGTTGATGCCGTTCTGGACGCGCTCCAGCTGCTGCCGCTCGTTCCCGCCGGTGTTGGCGCCCAGGATGCGGACCTCGATTTCGCCGTTCGAGCCGGCCTCGACGATGTTCTTGAAGACCACCGCCAGGGCGTGCTGGTCCGACGCCATCTTCATGGGCATGCCATGAGAGAACTTGATCACGTACTTGGCCGCGTGGGCAAGGGACGCTGAGAAGAGCGCTCCGAGCATCAAGAGCGCGCAGAATGCGGCGGCGAATTTCCAGTTCAGGCTTCTTTTCATTTTTCAGGTCCTCCATCGGCAAAAGAATCCACTTGGCCGGCCTCGAGCGCGGTCGATCCCGGGGCCGCCGGCATCACGTCCCCGACTTTTCAGTGAGATCTTCGGTTGTGAATTCAGTAGGGGATCGCAAACCCCCCGGAGGACACAGATATCAGAAACGATTGCGGAACACAACATGACCCGGTCGCCGGGTTCAATGACGATGTGGTTCCGGAAGATTTCATCGTAGGCCAACCGCTCCGGATTGGGGCGGATTTGGTTTGTCTTTCAGGAAAGGCCGCTTTCTCCGGGACGTCGGAATCTCTGTTCGCGGCGCACCTTGTCGGATGGCGTCCCGCTGTCGAACCGCGTCCATCATACATCATCCATCGCCGAAGTTGCCCCCATGCGCCGGACGGCTTAGATTGAGAGGGCCGGAGCGCGACCCGTTCCGGCATTCACGGGGCGTGGCGCAGTCTGGTAGCGCACCTGCTTTGGGAGCAGGGGGTCGGAGGTTCAAATCCTCTCGCCCCGACCAGGGTGTCCAGGGGCCGGCGGAAGCCGGCCCTTTTTCTTTTTGAGGGCTCCTTGCCCAAGATGGACAGGGGTTGGGGCGCCTGACGGGGCGCGGGGCGGGAGTCTGCGGCGCCGAGCCCCTAGTCGCCGGCAATCGCCACGGCGTCGAACAGGATGGTGCAGTCCTCGATCAGATGCGGGGGTTGGACTTGGCCCGTCAATAAAGCGGGTGGCGCCTTCGGGAAGCGGGTTCGCCAGACTTCCGACGCCGGAAAAAAGTCCGCCGGGTCCGTATAAAAACTCTGCATCCAAACCACGTTCTCAAGGCGCGTCCCCGCCGCCCCGCAAATGGCGTCCATGTTCTTGAGGATGTATTCCGTCTGTTTCTTCGCAGAGGAGTCGAACCATGGAAGTCCGGGGCTGATCCTCGCTTCGGAGGCCAAGCCTTCCGCGAAATCCGTGGCATACATCCCGGAGAGAAAGACAAAATCCCCTGCCCGGACGGCGTGGGGGTGATGAACATCCGGCTTCGGGACGCCGTCGGCGTGAACCGTCTCCTTTGTCAAGGCGCCCCCCTCTTTGAGGGCGATCATGTTGATTTCCACGATGCAGTTTTTCGGACCGAGTCGCTTGACGGGAATGAACGTCCTGGCGGGAGGCTCTTCCGGAAAATGGTTCTTCCAAACCTCTTCGAACTGGTGAAAATCCTTCATGTCCGTCAGGTAGACATCGGCCCGAACGACGTTTCGCAGGGAGCTCTGCGAGGCCTTGAGGATGATCTCAAACCGTTTCAGGATGTATTCGGTTTGAAGCTTGATGGGCGACCCATACCAGAAATCGGGATTCTTTCGGACCTCCGCCGCCAGACCGGATTGGAAGTCGCTGGCCACTTGACCCGTTACGAAAACGAAGTCTCCGGCCGTCGAAGCCTGGGGGCTGGGCTTGAAGGGAGGGCCGGGGGACGTGCTCAAATCCGGCACGACGACCACCTCTTTCTTCGCGGACGTCTCCTCCGTCAGCGCGATCACCTGAAGGCCGCACAACGCCTGGGGGACCAGGAGGGATTCGAT
>JASLXW010000161.1:6326-8275 GCA_030740135.1 Nitrospinota bacterium | reverse complement strand
TCCTCTCTCTCTGTTGGCCCCTGGAACTCTACTCCCTACCCAAGGAGATGTCTCACATCTATCTGAACCTATACACTGCCCGTTCGTTCGTGCTTCGGGGAAGGCGGGGAGGCGGTCCGCAAGCGGCGGGGCCGGGCGCGCCGCGTCCGCCGGAAATCGGGTGTAAGATGTCCAATCGCCGGTTCCCGGGGGGATGGGGGGGCCGGGCGCGTTCCGGTCCGGGACGCGCTCCCGCTGTCAAGGAATCCTCGGAAATGGCCGGCCGAAACCGATGGGTCCTCCTGGCAATCGCCTGGTGCGTCGCGCTGAACCTGCGCGGGATCTCCATCTCGGTGTCGCCCCTGTTGCCTTTCATCAAGAACGATCTGGGGCTGACGTACGCGGAGGCGGGGCTCCTGTTCTCAACGCCCACGATCCTGATGTCCGTCTTCGGGTTTCCCGGCGGGTGGCTGGCGGACACCATCGGCATGAAGCGGACCCTGACCCTGGGCCTGGTTTTGATCCTGGCGGGCGCCGCGCTTCGGGCGACCGCGCCGGGCTTCGGGATGCTTGTGCTCTGGACGGCGCTCTTGGGGGCCGGGATGGGGATCTCGGGCCCCGGCCTGACGCGGATGGTCAAAGACCGGTTCGCGGACCTGCCGGGCACGGCCACGGGCATCTACACGAGCGGAATCGTCATGGGCGCGACGCTGGCGACGTGGCTGACCTATCCCTACCTGCTGCGGTGGACCGGGTCCTGGAAGGGGACGTTCTGGGTCTGGAGCGCCGTCGCGTTGTTCGCGTTATTGGGGTGGGTGTTGCTGGCCCCGTCCGGCGACGGCGCCGGCCGCGGCGCCCCGAAGATCGCGGGAATCTGGCGGGACAGGACGGTCTGGAAGCTGAACATCATTTTCCTCGCCCAGGGGTTCGTGTTCTATTCCCTGGCCTCCTGGATACCGACCTACTATCACGAACTGGGCTTGGCGCTGAAGACCAGCACGCGGATCCTGGCGGTGTTCATCTTTTTGAATCTGCCTTCGAGCCTGATCATTCCTTACGTCTCGGACAAAACCGGGGGAACCAAAACGAGCCTGATCGTTTCGTGCGCCATTCTTCTTCCGGCGGCGCTGGGGATGAGCTTTTTCCCCCTGGCGTTGACCTGGGTCTACCCCTTCTTGATGGGCAGTGCGATGGGGGGGATCTTGGCCCTGAGCTTTGCCCTGCCGTTGCAATACGTAGAACCGCGCCTTGTGGGCAGCGTGGCGGGCGCGAACCTTCTGGTGGGGTACGGGGGGACCTTTGCCGGACCCGTCATCATCGGTTGGGTCCACGACCTGACGGGCGGCTTTACGGGGGGCGGGCTCCTCGTGATCGCGTCGATCGTCCTGCTCATGGTGACCGCTTGGCGGCTGCCGAAACAAGTGTATTGATCCGCCCTCGGGGAGGATCTCGCGGGTCTGGGTCCGTATCTTGATACATACGGGTCCGGTGGTGGACGAAGGGGAGGGGGTCCGCCTACGAAGCGGACGGTCTTTCCCCGTCCCGGTTTTCCGGGTCTTCCTTGTCGGAGGGCGTGTACTCCTCCAGATAACGGCGGACGGCCGACGTGACGATCTCTGTGACCGTCCTCCGCTCTCGGGTGACGATGGAGTCCAGTTTCTTGGTGACGTCCGGCGGCAGGGCGAGGGTGTGGACCCTGACCGCGCGGAATCGAATGCCCTGGGCCATTTGTCTCCTCCAGCCTTTTCTCCGGCCGCACCCCCCGGTCTTGCGGGGCGCCGTTTTCAAAACAGTGAACGCGGGCGTCAGGCCGCCCCGTTGAAGTCGGGTCCGATGAACTCCATGTACGGCTTCGAGTGCGAAGCGATGAAATGATCGGTGCGATCCTCGATGAGCCCCTCCACCTTCTCCTGGATTTCCGGGGTCAGTCGCGTAGCGTTCCAGGATCAGCCGGCCGTTGTGGATGTGAT
>JASLXW010000161.1:0-6316 GCA_030740135.1 Nitrospinota bacterium | reverse complement strand
CTCCTCGATGACCCGGGCCGACTCCTTATTCACAAGCGTGACCAGCTTTTCCATGCACACGGTCAGGATGAACTCGCCCGTCAGGTTGCTCGTGGCCGCGATGTAGACCGGATGGTCCCAAGAGAGGGTTTTCTCGAACATGCCGTTGTGGGCGGGCCCGGCTTTGAGTCGGGTGAGGTCGCTCTCCGCCCCGCGGTCGGCGACGAGCTTGGCGAAGACCTGGTAGTGATGATATTCCTCGACAAGCTGTTGCGTCAGGAGAAGCTTGAGGTCGAGGTCTTCCGGGGAAAGGAGGTTGATCATCTTGGCCGGGCAAAGGACGCCGAGGTAATACTCTCTCCATTCGTGAGACTGGAAGGTGGCGGTGATCTCGTCCTCGGAAAGCGTGGGCGTGCGCTCCAGGACGGTTTCCTTCATTTTCTTGGCGTTTTCCGTCGCCCTGTCAAGGAATCCGCTTGGCAAATTCCCGGCTGTCCATCGCCACGCCTCCTTCAGGTCTTGAGGGTGGATTTCAAATCCTTGAAAATCCTGCCTTGGATTTCCCTGTCTTCAGTCAGGTTGGACCGGGAATCCCGTGGAAGCGCCCGATTCAGGTGCGGGAGTCGGGCTGAATCGGCTTCGCCGCGGGTGGCCCGAATTTCTCGGAAATGGAAGAAGGAAGCCTCTTGATCGGGGTGCGATCGCGGGTTGCCCGGTTCGGATTTGAGGCCGGTGTGCGCCGGGCGCGCCAAGTCGTTCCGCGTTCTTCGGCCAAGCGGGTCTCCCCCGACCCGTGGCCATGCTGAAATGAAGGTCTGCCTCTTCCTCTCGCGGAAAATGCGGGCTAACGTGTGCATGGCGATCCGGCGCATCCGCCGGGCTCGGTTCATTGTTCAATCGGCAGGAGAGGGGTTCTCCGCATGAAACGCCTCCACGCCTGCATCCGCTTCATCGACGCCCTCAACGAGAAGGCCGGACGGGCGGTCTCGTGGCTGACGTTGGCGATGGTCCTCCTCACGGCGGGGGAGGCCGTCGCCCGGTATGCCTTCAACACCGGGTCCGTCGCCCTTCAGGAGCTGGAGTGGCACTTCTTCGCCCTCATCTTCCTCCTGGGAGCGGGATACACCTTCCTCCATGACGGGCACGTCCGGGTCGATATCTTTTACGCCCGCCTCTCCGGCCGATGGAAACGGCGGATCGATCTCATAGGCGGAATCGCCTTCCTCCTTCCGACGTGCGTCCTGGTCATCTGGACGTCTATCCACTTCGTGGCGGCGTCATGGCGGGTGCTCGAAGGCTCCGGCGACCCCGGCGGCCTGCCCGCCCGCTACATCCTCAAGGCCGCCATCCCCATAGGCTTCTTCCTTCTCGCCCTCCAGGGGTTTTCGCGGATTGGCGGATTCTTTGTCCGGCGGGACGGCGCGAAGCGGGGGGGAGGGGGGGACGCGTGAGCATGGAGTGGTTCCTGGGCCTGCTTCCCCTTTGGATGTTCGTCGCCCTGTTCGGCCTGCTCCTCGTGGGCTACCCCGTGGCCTTCACCATCGGGGCGTTGGCGCTCTTCTTCGGGTGGATCGGGTTCGGCCTCGATTTCTTCAACCTGCTCCCCCTCCGCATCTGGGGGATCATCACCAATTTCACCGTCCTGGCCGTGCCGATGTTCGTTTTCATGGGGGTCATGCTCGAGCGCTCGGGCCTGGCCGAAGACCTGCTGGAAACCATGTCCGCCCTGTTCGGTCCCCTGCGCGGCGGGCTTTCCATTTCCGTCGTCATCGTGGGCGCCCTGCTGGCCGCGTCCACGGGCATCGTCGGCGCGACGACGGTGACGATGGGCCTTCTGGCGCTGCCCACGATGCTCCGGCGGGGCTATTCGCCCGAGTTGGCCGCGGGCGCCATCGCCGCCTCCGGCACGCTCGGCCAGATCATCCCGCCCAGCATCGTCCTGGTCATCCTCGGGGACATGATGGGCGTCCCCGTCTGGAGTCTGTTCATGGGGGCCGTGATTCCGGGGCTTGTCTTGGTCGGGCTGTACCTGGTCTTCATCGTCGGCTACGGCCTCCTGCGGCCGGACTTGATGCCGGTGGTGACACGGGAGGAGCGGTTGAAGGCCGCGCCGGGGGCGTTGGCTCTGAGGGTCGGAAAGTCCCTCGTGCCGCCGCTTTTCCTGATGGCGGCGGTCCTGGGCTCGATCTTCGCGGGCGTGGCCTCCCCGACGGAGGCGTCGGCCATGGGGGCCCTTTGCAGCCTCCTGTTGGCATGGGGGAGGGGAAGGCTGAACCTGCCGACCCTGCGAAACGTCATGTGGGCCACGACGCGGCTGACCAGCATGGTCTTTATCATTCTGGTGGGCGCGACGACGTTCGGCCTGGTGTTCAGGGGGTTGGAGGGCGACGACCTCGTGCGGGAATTCATCCGTTGGATCCCTTACGGCAGATGGGGCGTCCTGACGATTGTCATGCTGGTTCTTTTTATCGCGGGGTTTTTCCTGGATTTCATCGAAATCACGTTCATCCATGTCCCCGTCGTGGCCCCCCTGATGACCCACCTGGGCTTCGACCCCCTCTGGGTCGCCATTCTGATCGCCGTGAATTTACAGACCTCTTTTCTGACGCCCCCCTTCGGGTATGCGCTTTTCTACCTGAAGAGCGTCGCGCCGGAGGGGGTCTCGACGGGCCACATCTACCGGGGGATCGTCCCGTTCGTCGCGCTTCAGCTCATCGGCCTGACGCTGGTGATCCTCTTTCCGCAGATCGTCCTCTGGCTGCCGCGCGTCGTCCTGGGCCGTTGATCCATCTCCCGCAGCAGGTTTTACGGGAAGCATCCACCGGCGATCCATTCCGCAAGCGGACCCGGAATCCATCGGTCGGTGAGAAGAGAGGGCTGAAGCCGGGAATCCGGCGGAAGGGTCAGTGACGGGGGGAGGGGGGATCGAGACGGGACGGGCGGGACAGGGAAGCGGGGCGGCTGAAACGTTCTACAGATTGAGCTGGATTCGCAGCCGAAAGATCCGAGTGGACTTGTTTCTCGCGGTTCGATTGCGCCTCGGGTTGAACGGTCCGGCGAAGGGTCCCCGGTTTTCCCGGTCGCTCCGGGTTATGAATTTGAGCCGGATTCTTCTTCACGGAGTTTGAGGGCATCCAAAACCGTATCCACGGCTTCCGCCTTTTTGAAGGGTTTTTGCAGGATCCGGTCGATGCCGTATTCCGTGATTTTTTCTTGGTTCAGGTCTCCCCCCCCACCCCGTCATGAGAACCACCGCCGCCGACGGGCTGATCTCCTTGACGGCCTTGGCGACTTCCAACCCGGTCATGTCGGGCATGCCGAGGTCCGTGATGACCAGATCGAAGGGGTTGTTCTGAAATGCCTTGAGACCTTCGCGCGGGTCGGAGACGCCCTCGATTTCGAGGCCCATGGCGTGGAGCCACAATTCTAGCAAATGGGGGATTTCCTCTTCATCGTCAATCACGAGGACGCGCCCCGATACTGACGGAGCGGCGGCCGGGACCGAAGTGGAAGCTTCTTTCGATTCTCCCACGGCAACCGGAAAGGTCAGGCGCAGGATCGTCCCCTCGCCGGGCGGGCTCTCGATCTCGAGCGATCCCCCGTGCCTTTCGACGATTCCGTACACCATGCTGAGCCCCAGCCCAGTTCCCTGCTCTCCTTTGCTGGTGAAGAACGGCTCGAAAACGCGCTCTCTGATTTCGGGCGGGATGACATGTCCGGTGTCGGCCACCGTCAACCGGACCCGCCCTTCCACGTTCTCCGTGGAGAGCTGGAGCCGGCCCCCCGCGGGCATGGCGTCCAGGGCGTTGTTGACCAGGTTGATGAGGGCCTCTTGAATCTCGGCCACTTTCCCCTCGATGACGGATTGCGCGGCTTCCGGATAAACGGACATCTCGACGCGAATCCCTTTTTGGGCGGATTCGTTCATCCAGCGGGGCCGCGTCATCTCGGACACGTCTTGGATGACGGTGTTCAGGTCTATCCGGCCCATGGGGCGGTCTGCGCGCCTGCGCGCGAAATCTTGCAGGCGTTCGACGGTCTTGGCCCCGCTCAGCGCGGCCTTCTCGACGTTGCTCAGCCTCCTTCTGGTTTCAGGGTCTGCGGCCGCTTCCACGAGGAGGGACGCGTTGCCCATGATCACGGTGAGGATGTTGTTGAAGTTGTGGGCGACACCCGAGGCCAGTTGGCCTACGGCCTCCATCTTTTGGCCTTGGCGGAGCTTTTCCTGCATTTCCCTGCGGTCGGTGATGTCGCGGGCGAAGCCGAGAACGTACTCTTTTCCATTGAACTCCAGATAGTTTGAGGTCACTTCGACCGGAAAGTCCCGGCCGTCTTTGGCCGTATTTCGGCCTTCAAAAGTGTAGGAGCCCTTTTCTTTCAGCCGATTCCACTGCGCCGCCCACTGGTCCGGCGAGTAGTCCGGATTGATGTCCAGGATCGTCAGGGAGAGCATTTCATCCATGGAGTATCCGAGGTCTTGTCGCGCCGCTTCGTTGGCATAGAGGATTCGGCCGTCCTCTCCCACCCAATAGACGGCGTGCGCCGCGTGGTCCACGGAGAACTGTGTGAGCCGCAACGCCTCCTCGGCCTGCTTGCGCTCGGTGATGTCGAACCAGACACCTTCGATATGGTTGATTGTTCCATCCGGCCGCTTGACTAGGTGCAATCTGTCGCCGAACCATTTGTGTGAGCCATCCGCGATCTGGAAGCGGTATTCATGTTCGTGATGACCGGTTTCGAAAAGCCCGGAGAGATTCGAAAACACCCCGTCCCTGTCTTCCGGGTGGATGTGTTCGGCCCAGAAGCCGGGATTGGAAGTGAAATCCTCTTCGGTGAATCCGGTGATCTCCCGGATGTTTTCGCTGACGTAGGTCGCCGCGAAGTCACCCTCCGCCTCGCACGTATAGACGGCCACCCCCTCGGGCAAGGACTCAATCAACATGGACAGCCGTTCGGTGATTCGCTGGGTTTCTTCCTCGGCCTCCTTGCGCTCCGTGATGTCGCGGACGAAAGCGAAATCGTACTCTTTTCCATTGAACTTCAGGTAGTTGGTGGAGATCTCGACCGGGACGTCGCGGCCGTCTTTCCGTCTCTGAGTGGACTCGAACGTGAGTCCCCGCCCTTTCTTGGCCTCTTGCCAATATTCGGCCCATTTCTCCGGCGGGAACGCCGGGTTGATGTCCGAGACCGTCATCGAGAGTAGCTCTTCCCGCGAATACCCGAGGTGGCGGCAGGCGGCATTGTTCACGTTCAGAATCCGGCCGTCCGGCCCGAGCCAGAAAATCGCGTTTTCCGCCCGCTCGACGGAGAACTGCGTGAGCCGAAGGGTCTCCTCGGACTCCTTGCGCTCGGTGATGTCGCGGACGAAGTTGAGCAGGCATTTCTTCCCGTCAAGCTCGATGACCCCCGCGCTCACCTCGATGGGGACATGGGCGCCGTCCTTCCTGATGGCGACGGACTCAAAGCGCTCTTGGCCCGTCCGCATGATTTGGGCGATAGTTTCAGAGAGAATCGCGCGGCGCTCGGGTGGCATCATCTCCGTCCGCGGCTTTCCGATGAGCTCCTCCCGCTCGTATCCAAACAGCTCACATGCCTTCAGGTTGCAGTCGAGGATTCGCCCGGTTTCGTCCAGGACATTGATGGCGTTGTTCGCCCGCTCGAACAATATCCGGTGTCTTTCCTCGGAGGGCCGCAGTGCCTCTTCCGTCCGCTTGCGCTCGGTGATGTCGCGGACGAAGCCGAATGACCACTCCTTGCTTCCGAATTCCAGATAGCTGGTGGTTATCTCGACCGGAACGGTCCGGCCGTCCTTGGCGGCGTAGCGGGTTTCAAAGGTGGAAGTCCCGGTCCGCTTTATTTCCTCCCATCTCCCGGGCCACGCCTCGGCCGAGCGATCCAGCTGGATGTCCCAGACCGACATCGAGAGCAGCTCCTCCCGGGAGTACCCGAAACAACGGGTCGCCGCATCATTCACCTTCTGGAATCGGCCGTCCCCCGCCCGCTCGACGGAGAACTGCGTGAGCCGCAGGGCCTCCTCGGACTCCTTGCGCTCGGTGATGTCGCGGACGAACCCGAAAATATACTCTTGGCCGCCAAATTCCAGGTGGTTGGCAGTCACCTCGACCGGGAAGATCCCGCCGTCCTTGCGGAGATTGCGGGATTCGTACCTCGAATGGCCCGCTTCTCTTGTTTGCTTCACGAGCTCCATCCAGCTCTCCCGGGAGTAATCCGGATTGAGCTCGAAAACGGTCATCCGAATTAGCTCTTCACGGGAAAATCCATATGTCGTGCACGCCGAATCATTCGCATAGAGGATTCGGCCGTCCGGCGCCATCCA
>JASLXW010000160.1:289-8279 GCA_030740135.1 Nitrospinota bacterium | reverse complement strand
CGCCGGCCTCCTGGCCGTGGGGAAGCACTTTCCGGGTCACGGGGACACCGTCGCCGATTCCCACGTCGAGCTTCCCACCGCCCACGCGGACCGGGACACCCTGGAGCGGCGCGAGTTTTCCCCTTTCCGCCGCCTCATCGAGGACGGGATTCCCGCCCTCATGTCCGCCCACATCCTGGTCCCGGCGCTGGACGCCCACCTGCCGGGCACCCTCTCGCGTCCGGTCGTCACGGGCGTGCTCCGAAACGAGCTGGGGTTCGACGGGCTTGTGATGGCCGACGACATGGAGATGGGGGCCGTCGCCGACCACTATGGGCCGGGCGAGGCCGCCGTTCTGGCCGCCGGAGCGGGCTGCGACCTTCTCCTGTACTGCCACCGACCGGACCGCCAGCGGGCGGCGCGGGAGGCCCTCGTGAAGGCCGTCCGCTCGGGAAGGCTCCCGGCGGAGGCGGTGGAACAGTCCGTGGAGCGGATCGACAAGGCGCGAAGGGGCTTGGAAGGCCGCCCGCCCACCGGCCCGGAGGTCATCGGATGCGACGCCCACCGCGAGCTCCTGGACCGTGTAGGCGGGGGATAAAAGAGGAGGAAACAAGACTCCCGACCCCTTTCCTGCCGGGCAAGGGTTCAACCGACCCAAACGCGCTGCCTCCCGGACGGTGTAAACCCTGTGTTTTCAAACAGGTGCGGCGGGCATCCTGCCCGCCTTCTCTTCAATATGTGAAGTGTCAATTTCTTTTGGAGTCACTACACCGATTTCGCAAATGGGCGGGCCGTGATTGGATATCGGCTCTTTGCCCCCTTTGTGGGAATGGCCATGAGAAATGCGGGCTAACCCCCCCCGGCGTTCCGTCCGATGTAACCTTTGACGGCCTTGAGGGAACTGGCGTTCTTCATTGCTTCGTTCTTCAGGGATCTTTGCGGGTTTCAGGAAAGGACGCCTTTGTCGCCCTCCCGCCTGAGAGGACTCTCATCATGGTTGATGCGTCCAATTCCGACCTGTCCATCCTGATCGTGGATGATGAGGAGGGCGTCCGCTCCATCCTTTCGGACTACTTCTCCGATCTCGGCTATCAGGTGAGCGTGGCCGAGAACGCGGCGGAGACCCTGGCCCTTTTCGAGCGCTCGAAGTTCGACTTCGTTATCCTGGATGTCCACCTTCCCGATTCCAACGGCCTGGACCTGGCCGGGAAGTTGAAGACCAGGCAATCCATGGTGGACATCATCGTCATCACCGGCAACATGACCCAGTACGATTATGTCAACTCGTTCGAGGCCGGGGCCTCGGATTTCATCTCGAAGCCGTTCGATCTTCAGGAAATCCAGATCAAGCTCGGCCGCCTCCGGTTCGAAAGGGAGCGAAGGATCGAGCTGCTCAACAATAATCGCGAGCTGGAAAAGACCAGGCTGGAGATGGAAAGAATCGTCTCCAATCTGAAGTCGGAAATCCGGGGGAAAAAGGGTTTTGTTCTGCCCGAAGCGCCTCAAGGGCGGGAAGACTTTCCCGAGATCATCGGCCAATCCAAAGAGATTGAGAAGGTGCTGGACCTGGTCCGTCTGGTGGCGAAAACGGACTCCTCAGTCCTCATCACCGGCGAAAGCGGCACGGGCAAAGAGCTCATCGCCCGAGCCGTTCACAAGGAAGGTCCGCGGGGAAACCGCCCGTTCATTCCCGTCAACTGCGGGGCCTTGCCGGAAACCTTGATCGAGAGCGAGCTCTTCGGCCACGAAAAAGGCGCCTTCACCGGGGCGGTTTCGTCGAAACGGGGCCTGATTGAAGAGGCGGACGGCGGGACGCTGTTCCTGGATGAGATCGGGGAGACCTCCCCCGCGTTCCAGATGAAGCTGTTGCGGGTTTTGCAGGAAGGTGAAATCAAGCGGGTGGGCGCTACGCGCGGCATGACGGTGGACATCCGGGTGATCTCCGCCACGAATGCGTCATTGGAAGCCATGATGTCCAACGGATCTTTCAGAGAGGACCTCTACTACCGGATCAAAGAGTTTTCCGTCGCCATCCCCGCGCTGCGCGACCGAATCGACGACCTCGCCTTGCTCAGCCAGTTCCTTCTGGAAAAAAGCTGTGCGAAATGCCAGAGACCGCTCGTCGGTTTCGCCTCGGAGGCCATGCGGAAGATGTTCCGCTATTCCTGGCCGGGAAACATCCGGGAGCTGGAAAACATGATCACCCAGGCGGTCATCCTCGCCGTCCCTCCGCTCATCGAGCTGGAGGACATGCCGATCCTGATCGAGCAGGTGTCCAAGCATCCCCGAAAGACCCGGGTCACGGACAGGACCTTTGCCCAGGCGAAAGAAGATTTTGAATGCGAATACTTCAAAGCCGTCCTGCAGCGAAACCAGGGCAACATCTCCGCGTCCGCCAGGATGTGTCAATTGGAAAGAAAGCACTTCCGGGAGAAGGTCCGGAAGCTCGGGCTTCTCGATGACCCGGACGCCTACCTGCGAAACCCCGAAAATGATCCTCCCGCCGCCGGCGCAGAGGCCGGTCCCGAAGAAGAGCCTGTCGCGGATGTCGGCTCAAGCCGGGAGCCCGAATTAAGCCCGGCCTAGCCTGCATATCTCACAAAGAGAATGTTCAACTTCGGTTGGGCCGGTGAACGGGTTGCGTTTCAATAAATTGCCCGATGCGAGCGAGTTGCCCGGCTGAAACACCCCGTCCTGTGCGCGGGCGCGTGACGGGCCGGTACGGAGACAGTCCCTACGGGCGTGGCCCGGAAGCTGCTCCAAAGCCCGCCCAAACGGCCGAAGCAATTGGTCCCCCTGACCCGGTCGCACCTGGGAGAGCGGCCGGCCCTCGACGGTGACGGGAAGGGTGCCTTGTCCCAACTCGAAGCGGTCACCCGGTTCAGCGACGGGGGCCATTTCGGCCGGCGGGTCCGGTCATTGGGGTTCCGGTCCGCTTCGGACATTGTCCGGCGGGCCGAATCTCTGAGAAGACATCTTCCAAATCCCGAGGCGCAGTCCAATGGATCGAATCCCCGCTGCCAAGACCGTCCGCCGGCCGGAGCGGGCCGCTGAAGGAGGGGACGATTCACCCCGGTCTTCCGTCTTCCCGGACGAGCCCGTTCCGCAAGTCCTGGCCGAGCCCGGCTGTCAAATCTGGTTCCGGGCGGGGCGGCGCGTCCGCTCCGTCTGGGGCGCCGCCCCGTCGGGGATCTACGTGTTGGCGCTTGAGCTCGGAAAGGACGCTGAAATCACGGTGGGCGCTCTCGGCGGAAGAACGTTTCGCGCGGGGCGGCACTTCTACGCGGGACGGGCCATGCGGGGGCTCGAGGCGCGGCTTGCGCGTCACGTGCGCAGAACGAAAGACCGGCCCCGGTGGCACATCGACCACCTTCGCGCACGGGCAAGGCTTCTGACCATCTCGGTTCTCCCGGCCGACGACCCCTCACTGGAATGCTGGATCGCCGGCCGGCTGCTGGCCGCGGGGGGGAGGGTCGAGGTTCCCGGCTTCGGCTCATCGGATTGCGCTTGTCCCGCGCATCTGTTTTCCTATGCCTCGTAGCGGCCGCCCCGAGGCGGCGTTGGCCGGGGTCTCTCAAATAATCCCAGAGAATCTCCGGCTCCCCGCGGGACCCCGTTCCAGCCGATTGCCCGGCGCGGTTTCCCCAGGAGGATGAATCCATGACCAGGTCGTTGGCGATACGCGGCGCCACGCTCGTGACGCTGGATCCCGATGTCGGGGTCGTCCCGGACGGACTTCTCGTTCTGGAGGACGGCCGAATCCGCGAGGCCGGAGAAAATCCCGGCGCGGACCCCCGGGCCGATGACTTCATCGACGGACGCGGGCTCATCGCCCTGCCCGGCTTCGTCAACGCCCATATGCACACCCGGCCCGTCCGCGCCCTCGGCGACGAGCTCCCCGTCCCGGAGTGGCACACCCGATACGCCGACGGCGTCAGCATCCTCATGGACGACGATGACTCCCGCAAGGGGGCGCTGCTGGCCTTCGCGGAATGCCTCCTCGCGGGCTATACGTCGGCGCTGGCCATGCCGGTGAAGCCGCAGGGCTGTTTTCGCGGGGCGGTCGAGATCGGCATCCGGGCCGGGGTCGCCCCCCACACGGCGGACCAGCCGCTGATCGAAGGGTCATGCGACACCATCGAGGACAACGCCCGACTGATCGAGACGTGCGGCGTCTCCGCAGGCGAGCGGGTCCATTCGTGGCTGGGCTTCGACGTCCTGGCAGGTTGCAGCGACGAGATGATCCGCGGGATGCGGCAAACCGCCGGCCGGTTCGGCGTCCGCGTGCACGGCCACATGAGCGAGCACCGGGGAGAGGTGGACTACGCCCTCGAGCGGTGGGGGAAAAGACCCCCCGTCGCTTTGGAAGACCTGGGCCTCCTCGGTCCCGACCTGGTCCTGGCCCACTGCGTCAAGACCGACCGGGACGACATCGAAACCCTTGCGCGCACGGACACGAAGGTCGTCCACAATCCCGTTTCGAACATGAAGTTCGGCAGCGGCGGCGCGCCGGTCGCGGCGATGCTGGAAGCGGGCGTCACCGTCGCCCTCGGCACGGACGGGATGCTCTCGACCTACCGCCTCGACCCCTTCGAGACAATGCGCCAGGCGTTGAATCTCCAGCGGCTCCTGGCGGAGGACGCGACCGCCCTTCGGACCGAAAGGGCCCTGGAGATGACCACCCTCCACGGGAATCGGGCGCTCGGCTTCGACGGGGGCAGGCTCCGCCCGGGCCTGAACGCCGACGTGGTCCTCATCGACTCCCGGCGGCTCCAATTGACGCCCCGGGCGCGCGGGGTTCACGACAACCTGATCGCCCTGCTCGTTTGGTCGGCCTCCGCGGCGGACGTGGACACGGTGATTGTGGATGGAACGGTGGCCGTGCGGAACCGCACCCTGACACTCGTGGATGAGGAGACCGTCCGCCGGGAGGCCCAGGAAGCCTCCGATCGCCTCCTGGAGCGGCTGGTTGTCTGATCCCCTAACCTGCATTTCTCACAAAGAGAATCTTCAACTTCGGATGGGTCGGTGAACGGGTTGCCTTTCAATCCATTGCCCGATGCAAGCGAGTTGCCTGGTTGAAACACCCCGTTCTTCGCGCGGGCGTGTGACGGGCCGGTCCCCGTACCGGCCCGGAAAACCGACCGTTTGGAGAATCCGTCAGCATCAGCGGAAACGAACGACCGGGGGTGGTTCCTCGGCCAATCACAATTCTGTGGATGCGTTGGTGAGAAATCCAGGCTAGCGGATGAAGGACTCGATTCCGCTCCCCTTCCGGGCGGACAGCCCCTGGAAGACGTGGAGCATGAACGCCGCCGAGACGACGGGCGCCAGGAGGTTCAGAACGGGAACGCTGAACAGAAGGGCGATGAGCAGTCCCGCCCCGATGATCCGCACCCGGTTGTTTTTGCGGGCGCGACGAACCGCGCGCCCATCCAGGCGTCTGATTGCGGCGAGCTCGAAGTATTCCCGTCCCAACAGGTGCGCATTGAGCAGATAAGCGGCGACGGGCCCCAGCCCCGGAATCAAGTACACCGGCAATGCGATCAGGTTGATCACGACCAGGACGGCCGTCAACCGGACGGCGATGGCAAAGCTTTCCGTAAGGGGCTGCGCCCGCGTCGCTGGCAAACCGGGGTAATGGCGCGACTCGACGGCCGCGAAAATCTTTTCCAGATACAGCGTCATCATCAGCGTCGCGACGGCGGGAAACAACAGCCACGTCAAAACCACGGCCGAGAGACCGCCGAGGATGTCGAGGGTGTTGTCGAGCCAACCGATTTTGAAGACGGTGACTTCCGCCAGGATCCAGCCGATGCCCGCGCCCAGGACGGCGAACACGCCGGCCGTGATCAAAATGCCGCGCCGGACCACCCTCCAGCACGCCCTTTCCGTTAAGATGGACAGGGCCCGAACGGCCGCGGTCAACATCGTCCATTCCAATCCGGCTTGAACGTCACGGGTTCAATCTCAAGATCCACTTCGTACGGGCGTCCATGAATAACTCCGGGGATTATCGCATGCCTAACCGCTGGCTCATCGTATTCTCCGCCGCGCTGATCAGCCTGGTCGGATTCGGCAGCCGGGGCGTCTTCGGCGTCGTCTACGTCGAGATGCTGAAGGAGTTCCATTGGGACCGGGCCTCGCTGGCGGGCGTGTATTCGGTGGGGATGCTCCTGATGGGCTTCGGCGGACCCCTGGCGGGAACCCTTTCCCGCAAAATCGGGTTCAAGCGGTACTATCTGATCAGCGGACTGCTCGTCGGCTTGACCTTTCTTCTGGCCAGCCGCGTCCAGACGCTCGCGCAGGTGTACTGGACCTACGGCCTGCTCGGCGGGCTTTCGCTGGCGGCGCTCGGCTTCGGCCCGACGCAGGGACTGGTCGCCCGGTGGTTCGAGACGCGGCGCGGCCTGGCCATCGGGATCGTCGGCGCGGGCGTGGGCGCTTATCCGCTTCTGGCGCCCCTCGCCCAGTTTCTTATCGACGCCTTCGGCTGGCGAAACGCGCTGGTCGCCTTGGGGGTCTTCTTCTTCGCCGCGGTGGTGCTCCTGGGGACCACCCTCATGCGGGAGCCGCCGAAGGAGACGGGCGACCCGCAATCCTCCGACGCGCCCCGGGAAAACGCCGGCTCGGGAGGGGCGGATTGGACGCTGCGGGGGGCCCTGGGAACCGGACCCATCTGGTTGATCGGCCTGGCCTGGTTCTTCATGGCCGTCTCGATCCATTTCGTGAACACCCACCTCGTCGTCCTGCTGGTCGGGATCGGCCATCCCGCGTTGCTGTCGTCCAGCGTCCTGGCCTCCGTCGGGGTCTTTTCGGTGATCAACCGGGCCGTAAGCGGGGGGATCTCCGATCGCCTCGGGCGCGTCCGGATTTTTGTCGCGGGCGTCGTCTCGGCGTGCCTGGGCCTGCTGACCCTCTTGTCCCTCCTGACGGGCGAGGGCGCCCGGGCGGTGGGGTGGTTCTATGCCTTCGCCGTCTTGTTCGGTCTCGGAACGGGGGCGCAGACGACCCAGGTCACGGCGCTGGCGTCCGACCTCTACCGGGGGCGGTTCTTCGGGAGCATCATCGGTTTTCTGACCATCGGTTTCGGTTTGGGCGGGGCGGTGGGGCCTTGGCTCGGCGGGCTCCTCTTCGAGTGGACCGGGAACTACCGCGTTATGATAGGCTACGTTCTGGCGGCCCAGGCGGCCGCGGCGCTCTTCCTGATCGCGGCCGGCCGGTTGGGCCGAAGCCTCCGCGAGCCGCCCCCGGCGGACGCGGGCGCCCGCTGACGGCCGCCGCCGCTTATCGAATCGGCAAAGGGATCGAGCGACCCATGAACGACATTCTCGCCGGACTCCGGGTCGTCGAAGGCTCGGCCTTCGTCGCCGCGCCCCTGGCCGGGATGACCCTGGCGCAACTCGGCGCGGACGTCATCCGCTTCGATCCCGCCGGCGGCGGAATCGATTATCGGCGCTGGCCCGTGACGAGCGACGGCAGGAGCCTCTACTGGGCCGGCCTGAACAAAGGCAAGCGGTCCATCGCCGTGGATATCCGCCGGCCGGAAGGCCGGGAGCTGGTGACGGCCCTCATCACGGAACCCGGACCGGACGCGGGGATCTTCCTGACGAACTTCCCCGCCGCCGGCTGGCTCGGCTACGAAGCCCTGCGGGAGCGGCGGCGCGATCTGATCATGCTCGCCATCACCGGCAACCGCGACGGCTCCTCGGAGGTCGATTACACCGTGAACTGCGCCACGGGCCTGCCCTTCATGACGGGCGGCGAAGGCGAAGCCGGCCCGGTGAATCACGTCCTTCCCGCCTGGGACCTGGTGACGGGCCTGACGGCCGTGAACGGGCTGTTGGCCGCCGAGCGCCGCCGCCGCCTGACGGGGGAGGGCCAACGGGTCAGCCTGGCGCTTTCGGACATCGCCTTCGCGACAATGGGCCACCTGGGCCTGATCGCCGAATTTCAGGTCAACGGCGAGGAGCGGCCGAGATACGGCAA
Source organism: Nitrospinota bacterium (assembly GCA_030740135.1). The sequence goes on along the minus strand of JASLXW010000160.1, from coordinate 311 downwards.
TGACCTCTACGGCGCTTTCGGC
>JASLXW010000160.1:0-279 GCA_030740135.1 Nitrospinota bacterium | reverse complement strand
AAGACGGCCGGCGGATTTATCTGCTTGCCATCACGCGAAGACAGTGGAAGGCCCTCGTCGAGGTCACGGGGATCGCCGGCCCGCTCGGGCGGATTGAACAAGCGCTCGACGTCGACCTGGACGAGGAGGGAGACCGGTTTCGCGCCCGGGACGAGATCGCCGGACTCCTGGAACCCTGGTGCGCGGAGCGCGGGTTGGACGAAATCAGCGAGACGTTCAAAGGCTCCGGCGTCTGCTGGGGGCCATACCGGACGATCGGCGCGATGTTGAGCGAGGATG
>JASLXW010000015.1 GCA_030740135.1 Nitrospinota bacterium | reverse complement strand
CCTGCGCGCAGGAGGCTACGAGGCAACCCAAACACTTGCATCCAGGGACCTCCTCTCTCCCTGTTGGCCCCTGGAACCCTACTCCCTACCCAAGGAGATGTCTCACATCTATCTGAACCTATACACTCGGCTTGATTTGTCCGGTGCGGTACATATGATCAAAGGGTCGCTCAAGACAGATTTCCGACCCCTGTCGGCCCGGCGGTCCTTCGGGAGGACCCGCCACCTCCGCTTTGGGAGGCGAGAGAAATGGCTTCCGTATCGAGATCCGACGTTCGTTCAAAAGGGATGATATTGGCGCTGGCCCTCGGGATTGCCGCCCTGGCCGCGCCGGCGCGGCCAGGTTTCGCCCAATCCTCCGCCGTTCCTTCGTTTGTGGAGCTGGCCGACCGGTTGAAGCGGACCGTGGTCAGCATCTACGTCGTTCGGGTGCAGACCCTGCCCGTCAGGCGGACGGCTCCGGAGAAATTTTCCGAGCGTTTCCTGCGCGACAAGAAATCCGACCGGGCGGCCCCGTCCATCCGGCGGTTGTCACGCGGCTCGGGTTTCATCCTGAGCCGCGACGGTTACGTCGTGACCAACGAGCACGTCATCCGCAAGGCCGTCGCGATTCAGGTCCGCCTGTGGGATCGCACCCGTCTGAAGGCCGTGATCGTCGGGGTCGACAGAAGGACCGACCTGGCCCTGCTCAAGGTCAAGCCGAACCGCGTGCTCCCCGCCGCCGCGTTGGGCGATTCGGAAAGGCTCAAGGTGGGGGAATGGGTCCTGGCCATCGGCAACCCCTTTGGCCTGGGTCACACCGTCACCGCCGGCATCGTCAGCGCCAAGGGGAGGGTCATCGGCGCGGGGACGTTCGACGATTTCATCCAGACGGACGCCTCCATCAACCCGGGGAACTCCGGCGGGCCCCTTTTCAACATGAGGGGGGAGGTGGTGGGCGTCAATACGGCCATCCGCCGAGGCAGCCAGGGCATCGGCTTCTCGATTCCCATCAGGTGGGTCCGGCGGGTCGTCGAGGACCTGAAGGTCCACCGACGGGTGGTTCGGCCCTATCTGGGCGTCGAGGTGCAGAACGTGTCGGCGTCGATGGTCCGCCTGCTCGGACTGAGCAGGCCCGAGGGCGCGCTGCTTTCCTCCGTGGTCGGCGACAGTCCCGCGGAAGCGGCCGGCCTCCGGCGGGGAGACGTGATCCTCTCCTTCGGCGGAACACCGGTGGTGGAGGCCCACGATTTGCCGCTGGGGGTCGCCGGTTCCCGGGTGGGCCAAAAGGTTCAGGTCCGCCTCGTCCGGAACAAGAAGGAAATCGGCCTCACCGTGGTTTTGGCGGAGGCGTCCGGGGGCAGACGGGTCACTCCCGACCTCCGGCCGGACCCCGGACTGGGCCTATCCGTGAGGACGCTGACCCGGGCGCTCGCGCTCAAGTCGGGCGTGGCGGCGAGCCGGGGGGTCCTCATCACGGACGTCGCCGGGGCCGCCCACGGCGCCCGGGCCGGGCTTAGGAAGGGGGACGTGATCATCGAGGTCAACCGAAAGCCCGTGAAAACGGTGGAGGAGTACCGGAAGGCCCTGTTTCCGGGCCGGTCGCCCCAGATGCTTCTTATTCAGCGCGGCTCGAGGACGACTTTTGTCACCGTGGAATCCGAGTAAGCGATTGTCCGATTTCAGGTCTCGGAAGCGCTCACCCCGGAGGGTTCCGAAAACCCCGCGAGGTGTTGGATGAACGACCTTCGAATCGGTCTTGTCGGGTGCGGCGCGATTGGGCGCGAAGTGGCCAAAGGGGTGGACCGGGGCGATTTCCCCGCCCGAGTGACGGGGCTGGTTTCGAGGACGCGGGAACGCGCGGCGGCCCTTTCCGCCGAGCTGGACGCCTCCCCGCCCGTTTTGGACCTGCCGGACCTGCCGGCCGTCGCCGATCTGATCGTCGAGGCGGTCTCGCCGGAATCGGCCCGGGACGTTATCGAGGAGACCCTCCGCGCGGACCGGGACATCATGGTCTTGACGGTCGGCGCGTTGATCAACCATCCGGAGCTTATCGACCTGGCGCGCGAGCGCCGCCGGAGGATCCACGTCCCCTCCGGGGCGATTGTCGGACTGGACAGCGTGAAATCCGCGGCGGTGGGGCGAATCGACCGGGTCGTGCTCACGTGCACGAAATCCGGCAAGTCTTTTCAAGGCGACCCGGAGGTCTTGCGGCAGGGAATCGACCTGGACAGCCTGGACTCCCCCCGCGTCCTGTTCGAGGGGCCGGCCCGCGAGGCCATCACGAAATTTCCGGCCAACGTGAACATCTCCTGCGCGCTGAGCCTAGCCGGCGTCGGGCCGGACCGGACGGTCACCCGGGTCGTCGTCGACCCGGCGGCCGACCGGACGGTCAACAAGATCGAGGTGGAAGGAGAGTTCGGCCGCTTCGTCACCCGGACCGAGAACGTCCTGTCGCCGGACAACCCCAAAACGAGCCACCTGGTCGGGCTGTCCGTGTTGGCGACGATACGCGGAATTGTGGACCCCGTGCGCGTCGGCACGTAACGAAGGCCGCATGGACCGAGGAAAGGGGAGCGTCAAAGCCGTGCCGTCCGACGTGGCGTCTGAACCGGGGGTGATGGGCCTTCACCGGGTGACCCCGGGGGAAGGACGAGCGATGCATGCCTGCTTGCGGGAACACTGGCCCGCGAGCGTGAAATTCATCGGCCAGATCGAGGAAGAGGGCGGAGACTTCGGTCAGTGGTGGACGGAGCGCTGGCCCCGCCCCCGGGCGGCTCTGTACAGAGGCCGCCGGGCCTTCTCCATGTTCGCGGCGGACGAAGAAGCGGCGGAGCGGATTCTGGACGGCGTCGACTGGAGCCGGGAGGTCCGGTTCTCCGGGCTGGATCACAGGTTTCTCCCTCTCCTCAAAGCCAGGACGAATGATGTGTCCGAACATCCCTGCGGCATGTACCGGCTGGAGCGCGCGACGTTTCGGCCGTTTCGGGCCGCCGATCCCGACACCCGTCTTGTGGAGCCCCTCCGGCGGGAGGACGCGGCCCTTGTCACCCGCCACTGGAGCTACGGAGACGGCGAGGAGTATCCCCTCAGCCGGATCGAAGGCGCCCCCACGGCGTGCGTCCGCGTCGAGGGTGTTCCGGCGGCATGGGCGCTGGTCCATTACGACGGGTCCATCGGGATGGTCCACACGCTGGAGGCGCACCGGCGGAAGGGCTATGCGAGGGCCGTCGTGTCCGCCCTGGTGGAAAAACGGTTTCGCGCCGAACGCGCGCCCTATTGCTTCATCGTCGAGGGCAACCACGTCTCGGAGCGGCTGTTCGAGGACCTCGGGTTCTTCCGCCAGGCGGACCTGAGCTGGGTGCACTGCGCGCCGGGAGAACAATCATCGGACACAGGAGAACCGAGGTGTGACCTGTAGCGGGGATGTCCGCATACTCTCGGGCGAGTTCAATTTGCCGATTAAGCCGTAGATCGTAATTCGCTCTATCTGCTTCGGACAGCTCGTCTTCTTCCGGGGGGCCGTGATGTCTCCGCTCAGGACGAGGTCCGCGCCTTTCGAATTCACCCCGACACCCGAAAGCCCCGGATGAGAAGACACAACGACCACCGGCCGAATCTTCATCCGATCCGTTTTTCGGCGGGTTGGGTGACGGCGGCGCTCCTTGCGCTGATCACGCTCGATGGCGCGCCTTCCATGGCGCAAGGACGCGAAGCCGCCGTCGTCATCGGCGTGAGCCGGTTCGACATGAGACGGATGCCGGGGGGGAAATTCAAAGTGGCCCCGGGCCGGGGGCTGACGTGGACCTTCCGGCCCGGCGAGTCCAAGACCGCTCCCTGGATCCGGGAGGAGATTGTCGACCCCGACAGCGAGGTCATCCACAAGGCCCTATGGATCGACCTCGAGGGCGGCGGCAAGAAACGCCTCCTCACCGCGGGCGCCAACCGGGCCCTGCTGAAGCTCTACAGGAACCTCAATCTCCGGAAACCCCCGCAAATCCTTTGGAATCCGGTGTTCACGAAGAAACGGTCCCGGTTGAGGGATTTCCGCGTCGCCGACATCGATCGGGACGGGCGTCTCGAGATCATCGTGGGCACCCACCCCAAAGGCGTTGTGGCGGTCCTGAAAAAAAGGGGCGAACGGTGGGAGGCCCGGGAGTTAAGCCGGGAGGACCGTACGTGGATTCATGAGATCGCCGTCGGCCGGGTCAGCGCCGCGTCCGGCCCGCCCGATTTCTTCGCCACGTTCTCCCAGCCCAACGTCGTCCCCGGAAAGCCGCAGCTCGGGCGGATCGTCGGATGGCGATGGGACGGAAAGGGGTTTCGCGCTTCCGTTGTGGAGTCGTTCGATCGGGCTCACGCCAAGGAGATCACCGTGGGTGACGTCGATGGGGACGGGCGTCCCGAGTTGGTGGCCTCTATCGAGGGCGTCGCCCGGCGGTTCAAAGAGGGGGGAAGGGTCCGGGTGGAGCTTATCGAGCCGGCGCGCGTCAAGGTCTACCGGCGGCGGGCCGGCAAATGGACCGCCGAGGAGCTTGCGACCGTGCCCGACGTGAGCCTCCGTTCGCTCGCCGTCGGCGACGCCGACAACGACGGCCGGCCCGACATCGTCCTCGGGCCGCGGCGGGCCGGCGTGCGGATCCTGCGCCTGCGGGACGGGGCGTGGCGTCAATCCGTCATCGACCGCAGGACGGCCGGCGTCAACCTGCCTGTCCTGATCGCGGACCTGGACGGCGACGGGAGGAACGAGGTCTTGGCCGCCTCCGATTTCACGGGCCAAATCCTCCGGTACGACTGGACGGGAAGCGGCTGGAAGCGCTCGGTCTTCGCAACGATCCCCAAAGAGCACTGGACCTGGTCGATGGATGTCGTCCGGTGATCGCGAGGCCGCGAATCCGTTGACGTGCTTTCTGCACGTTTCAAGGAAGTGTGCCACTGGCGGCTGGTCCGCCGGCACCGCCATTGTTTTGGCTGTCATTCCGAGCGAGGGGTCGCAGACCCGGGAGCCGTCAGGCCCCGAGGAGGAATCTCGCAGTGGGTTGTATCGAACGATGAATACCCAACGGTGTGGGCCACAGCGAGATCCCTCGCTGCGTTTCGTCCTTCGGCTTTTCGAAAGATCATGCCCGTCGCTCGGGATGGCAGACAAAAATCAGGTCGAACGCGGTATCCGCAAGGCCTGTCATTCCGACAGAGAGGTCGCAGACCCCGACGAGGAATCTCGCCGTGGCTCTCCCGTTTTTTTGAATTAAGGGGACACCATACTTAATTTTCAAATAGGTCTGGTATCCCCTGATTAAATCCCGATTAAATCCGATCATGAGGTCCCGCCCCTCCACTCAGATCGAAAAAAGGTTGCGGCGCCATTGATTTCGTATTGATTTCGCACTACGGATTACACCTTCCGGAATGAAAAATTCATTGGAATGAGGCAGGGAACGGTCGGGGATGTCTTCTGCGCAGGGGTGGAGCGGCTGAACAACATAAAAGTACGATTCAAATCTAAAGGCGGAATCGCAATGAAATCAATGGGTTATTATTTTTGAGATCCGAGAAACAGGGCGATTGACCTAGCAGGTTGCGGAAAAGCGCCCTTGATCAGAAGGGGAAAGGGGTCAAATCTTTTGTTGGCTAATTCTTGTTGGGAAAGTTCAAAACGCGGGTGAAGGTAATTTTTTCCCATATCTATTAACAAAAGACTTGACCCCTTTGACGTTATCGAACCACCGTGCGCCGGAGAGGTTGTAACAAGCACAGCCCTCCATCCGCAACTTGGCCGGCACGCAAGTGCCCAGCTTGGCCGGGGCGCAAGTGTCCATTGCCGGTTCGAGCGGGGCTGTGCTATAAAGGCCGGGTTCTGATTGCATAGGAGTTCATGAGGCGTGAGGGTTCTTTACCTCGTCCCTTACCCGACCGAGGGCGCCAGCAACCGGCTGCGGATCGAGCAGTACTTGCCCCACCTGAAGCGGCGCGGCCTGGAGGCGGATGTCCGGCCGTTCATGTCCCCGCGCCTTTATTCCATCCTGTACCGCCAGGGATCTCTTTCCGAAAAGCTCCTGCGCCTGATCGGCTCGTTCGCGCGGCGTCTTGCCGCCCTGTTACGGGCGAACCGCTACGACCTGGTCGTGATTCACAGACGGGTCTTTCCGCTCTGGTTTCCGTTCGCCGGCGCCCTGATCCGTCGCATCCGGCGCCCGATCATCTATGATTTCGACGACGCCGTGTTTCTCGCCGGGGCCCCGGGCGGCGTCCTGGGGGATGTTTCCTCGCTGCTCGGCCAGTCCAAGCAGGTGGAGGAGATCCTCCGCTGGAGCACGGAGGTCATCGCCGGAAACGAGTCCCTCGCCGAATACGCCCGCCGGCTCAACCCGAACGTTCACATCCTCCCCACGCCCGTGGACACGGAGACCTACCAACCCAACGGCGGAGGAAAAGCGCGGGACGGGCTGGTCATCGGTTGGATTGGAAGCCACTCGACCTCCCGATATCTGAGCTATCTGGACGACGCCTTCCGGGAGCTGCTGGACGGGTTTCCCTCCCTGGAGATCCACGTCGTCGGGGGACACTACAAGCTCGCCGGCTACGAGGACCGGGTCCGGAACATCCCTTGGCGGCTGGATAGAGAACAGGAGTCGCTCGAGGCCTTCGACATCGGGGTGATGCCGCTGAAGGACGACGTCTGGGAGCGCTACAAGTGCGGCTTCAAGGCCCTTTTCTACATGAGCATGGGAACCCCCGTGGTGTGCTCGCCGGTCGGCGTGAACACGACGATCATCCAGGAGGGCGTGAACGGATTCCTTGCGGGTTCGACGCGGGAGTGGATCGACCGCCTTCGCAGTCTGTTGGAAGACCCGGATCTGCGCGAGCGCATGGGGCGGCAGGGGCGGCTGACGATTGAGAGAAGCTACTCGGTCCGGGCGAACGAGGAGGGGTTTTTCACCGTCCTCGAGACGGCCTCCTCCCGCCCTCTTCGCAAAGACGCCGAGCGCTTCCGGCGGCTCCAGCGGGCAACGCAGCGCACCCTCGATTTCAAATGGAGCCAGTTCCGCAACCTGGGTCCCGCCGACGAGGCGCACTTCCTGAATTTCATCCACCCGGTGGAACCGGAGTTTTTTCAGGACAAGCTCGGCCTGGACGCCTCGTGCGGGTACGGCCGCCACCTGTATTTCGCGTCGCGCTACAGACCCCGCCGGATGGTGGGGATGGACTTCAGCAACCTTATCTTCTCGGCCCGGGAAAGCCAGCGGGACCGGTCCAATGTCTCCCTGGTCAAGGGGGATCTCTTCCGCATGCCCTTCAGGCGGGAGTCGTTCGATTTCGTCTACACGCTGGGCGCCCTTCAGAACCTGCCGGAGCCGGAGCGGGGATTCCGCTCTCTGCTGGAATTCGTGAAACCGGGCGGGTCGGTGATTGTCTGGGTGTACAGCAGGAAGCGCCGCCTGATGAACCGGATCGTCGAGGCGTTCCGGTTTGTCACGCTCCGCCTGCCCTTCTTCACCCTGAAGAAGATCTGCTTCCTGTGCGCCTGCGTCGATTATTCCACCTTTGCGTTGACGTTCTTTTTCCTGCCCATCAAGGTCCTCCGGCGGATCCCCCTCGTCCAGAAGAAGGTGCGGCCCCGCATCCGCTTGTACGACCGGTACCCGTTCTGGGCGAATTACTCCGACTGGTTCGACCGGCTCTCCGCGCCGGTGAGGACGTATTTCGACCGGCGGGACCTGGAACGCTGGAACGAGCGGGGGGGCCTGGTCAACGTGGACATCTCCCCCACAGACAACTACGGCTGGCGGCTGTACGGCGAGCGGCCGAAATCGTCCGCACCCAAGCCGGCCGGGCGGGAGATCGCGGCGGGCTGAGCGCGCACGCGCCGACACGCGGGACACGGCGGGCATGGGGAACCGACGGAAGGCGGACCCGGATTTGGCCCTGCAAGCGCTGGAAGAGGCCTGCGGGAAGCTGGGCGTCGAGGTCCGTTACGCCGATTTCACCGCCGATGAGATCCACCCGACCTCCGGGCGGTGCCGCCTCGAGGGGCGCGACTTGATCCTCGTCGACCACACGCTGAATTCTGCGGAAAGGCTCCGCGCCCTGGGCTCGGCCATGAAAGGGCTGGACCTGGAAGAGATCTTCCTGCCCCCGGCCGTCCGGGAGCTGCTGGAAACGGAGTGAATAAGGATTGAATCAGGGACGCCGCGATTTCTTCTGAGCAGAAGCGGGCGGGCCGCCATAAGGGACGGGATAGTCATGAGGTCCTTGCCGCGCATCGGAATCACCTGTGACCGGGATGTTCAACAAAAGGGCGGCCCCGTCTCGCTGCTGCGGGAGGACTATGCGGCCGCGATTTCCGACCTGGGAGGCGTGCCGGTCCTCCTGCCCGCGCTCCCCACCGGACCCCGCGCGGACGAGACGCTCGACATCCTGGACGGTCTCCTGGTTTCGGGGGGAGGAATCGACGTCGACCCCCGGCATTACGGCGAGCACCGCCACCCGAAACTCGGCCCCCTGAGCCCTGTCCGGACCCGCTTCGAGCTCGACCTGATCCGGCGCGCCCTGGATGAAGGCGCGCCCATCCTGGGGATTTGCGGAGGCTGCCAGGCCCTGAACGTTGTGGCCGGGGGAACGCTGTTCCAGGATTTGGCCGCGCAAGCGCCGGGCGCGCTGCGACACCGCGGACCCCGGTCCGTCCGGCACGGGGTCTCGATCCTGAAAGGATCGAAGCTCGCACGTTTCTTCCGGGGCCTTACGGGCCGGGTCAACACCAGCCATCACCAGGCCGTCAAGGAGGTCGCGCCGTCCTTTCGTTCGACGGCCCGGGCCGGCGACGATGTGATCGAGGCCATCGAGGGCGATCACCACCCCTTCGCGGTCGGCGTCCAGTGGCACCCGGAGCTCCTGTACCGAAAGGACGCCGCCGCCGCGTCGCTCTTCAAGGCCTTCCTCCAGGCGGCGAAAACATTTTCTGAAAGACGGCATGGGGGATGAAAGTCCCAGGGGTTGGGAACCCCTCCCAGAGGGACATTTTTGAAAAACTGTCCCCCTGGACCCCTCGAAAACTGATATGGAAGGACCGTTGTCAAGCGTTATTGATTCAGGATGCGCTTACATGGTCTTTGCCTTTTCCTGGCCTTCCCTTTTAAGGGGTCGCGACTTTGGCGACCGCTTAAAAGGGAAGGGAAATCGGGGCGGCGCATCGAGCAGGCGGCTTCGACGATGAATCACTCTGATATACGCGGGTCGGAACCGCATGACCGTGTTTCGTCGGGAGCTGCCTCTGTCTTTCAGCGTGGGTCGCCGGGTTCATCGCCACCGGCGCCACAAAGTTTTCACGAGGGTTCTCCTTTCGTGCCTGCCTCGATACGCTCGCCCCAAGTTTCGTTTGCACGTGCCCGCCGGCTCCTCAGGCCGCCTTGCGGGCGCACGCGGTCTGCGTCATGGCCGCCCAGATGAAGCCAGTGAGCTCTCGGGAGACGGCCGCCACCGCCACCGACGGGCGCTTGCCGCGTGCCAGCAAGCGGTAGTATCGGCGGTGCAGGCGCACCTGCGTCTTCCAGGCGTGGGCCACGACCTCCGGCGGCTGGCCCTTGGTTCGGGCGGCCAGGGATTTACTGAGGCGCGCTCGGTGCTGGTAGTGCCAGGCGGCCTCTATCAGGATGCGCCGGGCGTGGCCGTTTCCGGTCTTGGTCAAAGGCCCGCGCCGGACGCGCTCGCCGGTGGAGTGCTCGCTGGGGACCAGGCCCAGATAGCCCATGAGGTCGGGCGCGGTGGGAAAGCGCTTGAAGTCCTGGATCTCGGCCATCAGGATCATGGCGGACAGGGTGTCGATGCCCCGGAAGCAGCGCAACCAGCCAACCGGCTCTTTGTAGGGCTCACTTTGGGCGAGGGCGCCGATCTCGCGCTCCATCTCCGCCTGGCGGAGCAGGGCCTGTTCCAGGGTGAAGCGGTAGGTGTCCAAGGTGAATTGCAAGGTGGGCTGTGTGAAGTCCTGGGCGTGGAGCCACCGCCAGTGCGCCTGTGTCCAGTGGCTGCCCTCTCGGTACACCCGTCCGTGGCGGTCAAGAAACTTCACGAGGCGTTGTCGCCATCGCAGGGCCTCTTTTTGGGTGTTTCCTCGGCAGCGCACGAAGTCGCGCACGGCTTCTTCGGCCTCGTCGGGGACGCGGATGGGGCTGAGCTCGCCGGCGCGGAACAGGTGGACGAGCTTGAGGGCGTCGCGTCGGTCGGTCTTGATGCGCTCGCCCGGCCTTCGGGGTGTGAGGGAAGGGGCGACGACCTGACACGCCACCCCCAGGGCGGTGAGCTGGCGGTGGAGGTCGTAGCCGGAGGGTCCGGCCTCGTAACAGGCGCGGAGCAGCCCCTGTCGCTTCAGGCGCTGGATGAATCGGCGGATAGCGCGGGGTTCATTGGCGATGGTGCGCACCAAAGGCTGGGCGTCGTCCGGCCCTAAAGTGCCGATCACCAACTTGCGTTTGCTGTCATCGATGCCCACGTAAATGGTATCCTGCTTCATGACCGACCTCCTACCGTATGTGGCACTGTTGCCACGGGCAATAACCCACGATATTGCGATATGGCAGGTCGGTCCTTCCATAAGGTCTTTCTGCGGCCAAGCCTATGGCTTGGCCTTACCCGCGCATGAAGGGAAAACGACAATTCCCGGGTCCGTTTGGCGCGGCCAAAGGAGCGACCTGCCGCACGCTTTCACCAAACAGAAGGAAGAACAGACACCCGGAACCAGCTCTATGCACTCGCGCCCCCAACTTGTTTGATGTTCGGACCACCGTGCGCCAGAGAGGTTGCAACAAGCACAGCCCCTCCATTCGCAACTTGGCCGGCGCGCAAGCGCCCCCCCTGCGGTTTTAAGCTTTTCGCGCCAAGGCGATCAGCGACGCGCCGAAGGGGAGGGAGGCCTTTCGGAGCCAGCGGGCCTCGAGGGCGGAGAGACGGATCAGGGCCCGGTTCACAGCGGCCGGAACCGGGAGGAAATCGTCGTGGAGCCGGGCTTTGGATTCCTTCACGCCTCTCCTCAGCGGGCGCAGCGCCGCCATCACCGGATAGAGGTACGAGAACGTATAGCTCAGCCGCTCGACGCGGAACCCGGCCTCCGAGAGCTTCCCACCGAGCTCCGATTTCCGGTAGCGCCGCTGGTGGTGGCAGAGCTCGTCATGATGGCCCCACAGGTGGGGGTGTGCAGGAACCGTCGCGACGAGCCGGCCTTCGGGTTTGAGAACCCGCCGCCATTCGGAGAGGGCCTTCCGATCGTCCGGGAGGTGCTCGAGGATCTCGGAAGCCACAAGGGTGTCGAAAGAAGATTTCCGGAAGGGGAGATCCATCACTGACGCGCGGGAGAGACCCGCATCGGGAACCCGCTTCCCGGAGCCGGCAATGGCGACCTCGGAGAAATCAATCCCGAAGACGGCCCGGGCCTGGCGGGCGATCTGTTGGAAGAGCGCCCCCGTCCCGCACCCCAGGTCGAGAACCCGCCCGCACGAACCGGCCCATTCCCGAACAAGCCGGGACTTCCCCACGTACCACCAGTAGGAATCTTCGAGTCCGGCGAATTTCTGTTCGATTCTCGGGTCCATCGCTTTCCCGGTGACGCCGTCCGGCGTGAACGTCCGGCCGCGTCACAAATTGTAGGCTCAACGGAATCGTTCGTCGATGGTCTTTCGATCCGGGCCGAATGACAAGAGGCGGGGGGGGGGCGCGCCGGAATCGGGCGTCCTCCGCTCAGCGCCCCCGCGGCGATCTTCGATCCTGAAGATTCTTAAGGCGGTCGTAATAACCGAGATCCCGGGTCACCGCGGAGCGGAGGGCCATGTGCAGGGCGGCGTCCAGGTTCTTCTTCCGAAGGGTGTCCGTGAGGCCTTGGGCCAGGGTTCTGTACCGGTCCAACGATTTCCCAAGCGCCTTCGCCTCAGCCTTCATCTCTCCTCTGAGGGTTTGCAATTCCCGCAAACGCTTCACCTTCTCGTTGATGGCGAGCGCCCGCCTGTTTGTCTTTCGCAGGCCCGGCCTTCCTCTCATCCAACGATTGCTTGTCCGCATGAAGGGTCTGGATCAACGCCTCCCTTTCCCGGCCGAGCCGCCTGTTTTGTTCGGACAGGGCCATGATTTCTTCCCAGGCGCCCTTCTGCCGCGCGTCGGCCTCGCGGGAAAGCGCTTGCAGCGTCTTCGCCAGTTGGGCGCTGGTCTCTCGCGGACCCCCGATATCGAACCCCTCGGACATTTTCGCGGATTTTCCGGAGAGGGTCCGAACAGTCAGTGAGACAACGTATCGCCCGGGCAGGCGCAATTCCCGAACTTCCCGGCCCGTCCGGCTGGCGAGGTTTTCGACCCGTTTCTCCGATAGGGTCTCGCCCTGATTCCTCGTGAACCTGATGGAAATCCCATGCCGGACGCCGGGCATGACGGCGTAGGCGTATCGGGCGCAAACCCCGTCCGTTTGGAGAGCCGGCCCGCAGGCGCGGACCTCCAGCCGCAACGCTTCGGGGGGCGTGGAATTTCTGGTATTTCCGGGCGACCATGGCCTGGTTATGGGGCAAATTCGTGATCCGAACGAGGAAGTGGTCGAACAGCCTTCGGGCGTCCGCCCCGGTGCGGCCGAGCGCCGCCCCGGCCTCGGTCGTCAGATATCCGTTGTCACGGAGTCCGCGGACCAGGTCGGGTCTGCGTCGAAACCACGAATTGAAGAGCTTCTCCTCCTTGCGCCGCATCCTGGCTTTCAATTCCATCAGGGGGCTCTCGCCGGGCAACCTGTCGATGATCCGGATGCGGGCGCTCGGGACGTAGGGGTCGCGATTGCGTTTGATCATCTTCTCGACGCGCCATTTCAGGGACGTGTATGGGGAGGCGGAATAGATCCGCCCGCCCCAAAGTTCCCGGCGCCGCCGAAAGGCGTTGAGGGCCGTCGCGCGGGGATCCCGGGAGGCGGCCAGGCCGAGAAAGAAGAGATCGATGTAAGGGTTGGACGCCTGCTCCGCGGGAATCCGGAATTCGCCCCGGCGGATGGAGTCCACAATTTCGAACAGGCCGGAGACATTCGCCGGATCGATCCTTTCACCGAGCGCCCGCTCAAACGCCGCCGCAAAAACTTGATTGAGGACCTTGTTCTTATTCTCGAAGTCAAGGCCGAGCGCCCGCAGCTTCAAAACGGACGCGGGGTCCGCCTTATGAAGCACATCGAACCATCCGGAGGCGGCGGATTGCGCCGGATCGGCGAACGGGCCGGCGAGGGCGAGCCATCCGGGCAGGGCGATGCACAAGATCAGGCATCGGATTCCGCCTCTCATGAACCCGGACTCCTCGTCCGCGCTATCCGGAACGGCCTCCGGCGCTCCGAACGGGCGGGTCGGTGAAATGGTCGTGAATCGATTCGATCATGTAATCCAGCATCGGATCGGTCAGACCGGGAAAGACCCCCACGAAGAACGAGCGCTCCAGGACGGCGTCGGAGACCTCCAGCGGGAACGGCACGCGGATCGGCTCGCCGCGGAAAGCGGGTTGGCGGGCCGCGTTGCCCGCGAAGAGCAGCCGCGTCTCGATCTTCCGGCCCTCCAGGAACGCAATCAGCGGACCGCGCTCCAGCCCCTCCCGCAGGGTGAGGGGGAAGGCGAACCAGGACGGATTCGCCTTCGGGCTCCATTCGGGCAGAACCAAATACTCCGTAAGCCCCCGCAACCCTTCATAGAGCCGGCGAAAATTCCGGCGGCGGCGCTCGATGAAATCCCCCGCCTTCGCGAGCTGGGCCAGGCCGACGGCGGCCTGCATGTCCGTGACTTTGAGGTTGTACCCGATGCGGGAAAAGACGTACTTGTGATCGTAGCCCCCGGGCAGGTCCTCGAACTCCCAACCGAATCGCTTCCCGCACGTGTTGCTGACGCCGGGGATGCACCAACAATCCCGCCCCCAGTCCCGGATCGAATTGGCGGGCCGCGAAAGGCGCTCGTCGTTGAGCACAACGGCGCCGCCCTCGCCCATGGTGATATGGTGCGCGGGATAAAAACTCAGCGACGCCATCGCGCCGAAAGTCCCCACCCGCTTCCCGTTGAATTCAGACCCCAGGGCGTCGCAGCAATCTTCCAGCAGGACCCATCCGTGCTTCGCGCAAAGCTCGACGAGGCGATCCATGTCGCAGGGGTTCCCGAGGGTGTGCGGGACCAGGAGCCCGCGGGTGCGGGGCGTGGCGGCCGGTTCGATCAGGTCCGGATTGATGTTGTATGTGCCCGGCTCGACGTCTAGGAGAACGGGGACGAGGCCGTTCTGCAATATGGGGGCGAGCGTCGTCGGAAAGGTCGCGGCGGGTGTGAGGATCTCGTCTCCCGGCCGGAGGGCGTCCGCCTCCCCGGATTGGCACGCCGTGGCGACCATCAACAGGTTGGCCGAAGAGCCCGAATTGACCAGAAGCGCCTCCTCGGCGCCGAAAAAGTCCGCCAGGGCCCTTTCCATCCGCTCGGCGAAACGCCCGGCGGTCAGGCGGAACTCCAGGGCGGAATCGACGAGGTTGACCATTTCGCCGGCGTCATAATGGCGGCCCGCGTAGTGGATCAGGGTCTTTCCGGGCACGAATTTCGGCCGGGCGTGGTTTTCTTCGTAGTACCGCTTGACCAAATCGAAGATGGGTTTTTTTCGCAAGGGCTTACTTCAACGGAAAGAGGGCCGGACCATTTGGCATGAAGAGGCGAGTTCCCCATCGGAGAGGCCGTTTAGCGGTCCGCGGGGATTCCACAAGGCCAGAGAGATTCATGGCGTTATAGGGGCGGCGGTCGAACCCCGCCTTCAATGCCGGTCCGGCATGGGAACGCCCCGGGGGCCCGACATGCTTTTGGCAAGGATAGTGGCCAAACACAAAATATTCGCCCCCCTGCTGATATTCAGCGCGGGAACCCGCCCGTTTCCAGCAAGATACCAGATGCACCCGCCCCTTGCCACCCAAAGCCCGGCTCAGGATTCTTCCGGCCTATCCCCGGATTATGTCTTTTGGGGTGAGACGGTTTTGCGCATGTTCTCCTCTTCGATAAGAAGGGCGATGACACCGGAACAGAAAGGTTTCTTTTCTTGCGATTCCCCGTTAAATCTCCATGCCATCATGGGAGGCGCCTACCTTCCGGCTTTTTGCGCGACGTTGGATTGTTCAATCTTTTTCTTTGACCTGAGAAGTTGTTGACCAGAACATGATCGGACGCGGCGATCGAACGCTTTCAATCGGCTGCCGATGGGCCGCTCCAGAAATTGTATGCAAGGTTCGCTTGCAAAAAGTTAAACCCAATCCACGGGGTGACCCAAACCATCAGGTATCGTGCGTCAGGATCGATCTGCGCGGCGGTATGAAAAAGAGACGCCGTCAAGATGAGCATGCCCGTCATCACATAAATCCCCAGCCCATCCCGGCCGCTTGTTTTCAGTGTTTTCCAACCCTTGCGGCGAATCCCATAAAGAAGCGTGATGAATCCCCCGGCTGAAAGCAACATGCTCGATCCGAAAAAGAGCAGATTGAATAGATTATGCCGGAAAGAGTATTTGGGATAGATAGGGAGCACATAAGCCAGATATTTTCGCACCCAATAGTACACACAGTACGACTTGTGACTCCAACAAAGTGATGAAAGCGTTTGCCCGACGGCTTCCTTCTCCGTGAATGGAACGGACAATTTCTCGGTCATCTTCTCGTCCATCAACAGATGTCCCTTTGTAAAATCACGCCTGTCCAAATCCAGGACATTCTGAACGATGGAAGCTTGTAGAACTCCCGGTCGCCTTGCTTCCGTCCGTTGGACGCCTGCCGTCACACCGATGAAACCAATCGTTATTAAAAACAAACCGAGGATAAACTTTCGTTTCGTCGGATTATCGATGATCAAGGCGAACAGGATAACCGCGGGATTCAGAAGAAAGCCCGTGGATCTTGAAAAATACAGGCTGTACCAAACGATCACGAGGAGAGGCCAAAGATACCAGGGGCGCCCCGGCGTCATGAGCAGAAAGAGAAGCAGCATGATTTGAGAGAGCATGATGCCATCGCTCAGCACATAAAAGGCCCATTTGTAGATTTCTTCATTCGTCCCCACGTAAAATAGAGCACAAGCGATAAAGAATGTCTTGACACCCGACCGCTTCAGGATAGTAACCAGAAAATAAGGAAGGAAAGCCGTCAGGGTCGCAGTGAAAACCACAAAACCGGTTTTCCCGAGCAAGAAAAGCCAAACATGTGTCATGTGGTAGAGCATGTTGCCTGTGCTGTTCCCGAATAGATTCGAGAAAGTAAACCCGCCTTTGCGCAACAACTCGGCCGCGGCGAGATAGCCGTCGGTATCTCCGCCTTCCTGAATTCCCAGTCTTCCGGAGAGTGCGATGACCCATGCGACACCGATGACGAGTGCAATGATCGGCAGAGCCTTGCGGATGGACGGAGTCCGTTCAAATCGCAAGACGACCTGCTTCAGTTTCTGAAGAAAGGGTGGCCCATTCGAGTTTACCGAGTGCATTCGCCCTGAAATGTTATCCATCTTTTTGTTAACCTGAGTAATATGCCCCCGCTGTCGCCGACGAAGGAAATTAAAGACGTCGCCATATATGGACGGGAGAAAGTCTTCTTCCGTTTATCGAGAATTTCCCATTTCAAACGTTGATGGAGGCGTGCCTCGCCACCATGTCATTCTGACAAAGTACACTTCTTTTCACCTGGCAAGTCAATATCACTTCTAGCTCCCCCGGCTGACGCCCGGGTTTCAGCCGGGATGGAAAACACGCTGTTCTCCCTTTCAAATGACAGTTCGTGGGCGCCGTTCCAGGTCACTGTTGTCATTCCGAGCGAGGGTCAAATCGACCACGTGAGGAATCCGATCTCCCCGCGATTACATCCTTTTGAATCTGTAAGTGTCGCCCGTCACAGGGTGTCGAGGCCGAGTCATCCACCTCTTTCGGAGGAAAAGGCGGGTCCCCTCCGGGTTCCAGGGTTGAGATGGCGCAACGCCGGTATGCCCAATGCGACCTCAATGGGTTATCATCCTCTGGGAACAGGCGGGAGGGCGCAGGGTCAACCGACCCTCGGCCTTCCCCTACAGAGATCGCAATCGCGATGGATGCGCGGCCGTACATGGAAACCGGCTTCTATGCGCTTGCCGACCATTCCATGAAAGCGGTGTCGCGCAGGGGCTTTGACCTCCGCCAAATCGTTGACTCGGAGGAGAAATACACCAGCGGGGGCTAAAAACGCCGGCGTTTTCAGTCATTCGGCTTCGAGGTTCTTACAGTGATCATCGACACGCACGCGCATTTGTATCCCGAGGCTTATCTGGATCTCATCGAGGCCCAGGGGGACAAGTATCCCGTCCGGATCAGCCGGAACGCGGAGGGCCTGCGCGTCCTCCTCTTCGACAACCGGGCGTTCTTCACCTTCTTCCCGGGGTTTTACGACGTGGACGTCCGTCTGGCCGAGATGGAAGCCGCGGAGGTGGACTTCCAGGTCCTCTCCATCGCGCCGCCGATGGTCTTCTGGGCCGACCCGGACTTGGGGCGGGCGCTCTGTCAGGTCTTCAACGACGCCCTGGCCGCGGTCGTCCGGGCGCATCCGGACCGATTCGTCGCCCTGGCCGCTCTGCCGCTTCAGGACCCGCCCTCGGCCATCCGAGAGTTGGAGCGCGCCGTCAAGGAGCTGGACATGCGGGGGTGCCTGCTGGGCTCGAACATCCGCGGCCGGGACCTCGACGGAGAGCCCTTCGAAGATTTCTTCGCGGCCCTGAGCGAGGCGGACGTTCCGGCGTACGTGCACCCCATCCTCCCCGCCGGGCGGGAGCGGATGCGGGACTACCGCCTGGACGTCCTCCTGGGCTTCCCCATGGACACCACCATCGCGGCGGCCCGGCTGGTCTTCAGCGGCGTTCTGGAGCGCCACCCGAACCTGAGACTCATCCTCTCCCACCTGGGGGGCGCGCTGCCCTTCCTCGCCGGACGCCTCGCGAGCGGATCTGATTCGTTCGAGGGGATCGAGAAGAAGATCTCGGGAGACGCCAGGGATTACTTTCGGATGTTTTACCTGGACACGATCGCGTATGAAACGGAGATCCTCGCGTTCGGCGCGGGATTCGCCGGTGTGGAGAAGATCGTCTTCGGCACGGACAGCCCGTTCTTCGGCGAGCGGAACCTGCGCGAGTGCCTGGCCGTCGTCGACGATTGCGAGCGCCTCTCCAACGCGGACCGGCGGGCCATCCTGACGGAGACCCCAAGGAAATTGTTCGGCATCGACGCCGGCTGACGGAGAACAGGTGAGAATTCCTTTGAGCGGGGCTGAGAACCGCGTGTCTATCGCTTCTAATCTTTCGGCCCCATCTTGACCCCCGCATCCGCGGGTATGGCCGCCCTGGGCGCCGCCCTGTTCTTCGCCCTGGCCGATATCTGCATCAGGAAGGCGCTTCCGTTCACGACGCTGATCACGGCCTCCCTCGTGACGGTGGCCGTCCAGTGGCTGATCTACACGGCCGTCATCCTCGCGGCGGGGACGTTCTCCCGATTGAATTCGGCCGGAGCGATCTGGTTCGCCGTCACGGGCGTTTTGAATCCCGTCCTGTTCCTGGTGTTTTATCTACTCGGTTTTCAGCGAATCGGGATCGCCCGGTCGGCCCCCCTCAAGGGAGCGAGTCCCATCTTCGCCGTGGTCTGCGCTTTTCTCGTCCTGGGCGAGCGGCTGGAGGTCGTCCAATACCTCGGAATCGCGATGGCCATCGGGGGAATCGGCGTCATCTCCACGGAAGGTTCGGTCGGACCATCCGGTGGGACCGATCCCTCCGGGTCTTCCAGGGTCCAAGGGGTTTCGCGGCCGAGAAAGATCGACTACCTCTTCCCCATTTTGGCCGGGGCCACTGCGGGCGTGTCCTCCGTGATGCTGAAGATCGGCCTGTCGAAAATGCCCTCTCCCCTGCTGGCCGCCTGGATCGGCGTGACGGTGGCTCTGGTGCTCTTGCCCCTCCTGGCCTTCATCTTTCCGCCGGGAGAGCGGTTCGGCCTGCGGGGACCTGGCCTGCCCTGGCTCCTTCTGGGGGCCGTGGCCGCGACCGTGGCCGTCTACGCCC
>JASLXW010000159.1 GCA_030740135.1 Nitrospinota bacterium | reverse complement strand
GAATTCACGGCGCGCCACCGAAAGTACCAGTCGGTGCTGAGCGCGATCTCCAGGTATGGGTCGCTGATGAACCTGGCGCTGCCGTCGTAATAGACCGCACCGTAGCCGTCGGCGTGTGACCTGGTGGCATTTCCGTCCCCGTCCCAATAGGACCAGTGCTCGGGGTTTTCACTGATGATCGTGCCGGGCTTCCACCCCTCATCCGCGGTTGGCGTCACCACCCGAAAGGTGTGTTCGTAGGAGACGGCGCAGTTTTTATCCGGTGTCTGCACGATGCCCCAGCGCGCCATCTCCTCTTCCCTGCTGCGGCCATACCCGAACGGATCCGAGCCATCCTCGGCCGGGCAGTAGAGGCTTTCCAGGGTTGGCAGGTACCCGCCGCTGCGCAGGTAGCCTGCGTCGGAGTTGTGGTTAAAGGCCCAAGCCACGGAGTGAGCGGTCGTTCCAAAGTATCCGTGCCCGAAGTATCCCGGCGCTGGCGAAGGGGTATTCTTCTGTGGCATCACCCAGCCGCCCCAGTCATCGGCATATATCAGGGTTGCAAGCTGTGTCTGCTTGAGGTTGTTGATGCACACAATCCGATAGGCTCGTCGCTTGGCTTCATGGAGTGCCGGCAGCAGCAGCGAGGCAAGAATAGCGATGATGGTAATCACCACGAGCAACTCGATGAGCGTGAACCAGCTGCCACGCATGCGCGGACTGGAAACTGCAGTATGAATCTGTGTGCCCATGGTTTCAGGCGTCTTTCAGCGGCGTTTTCGGTTGTCCTGTCAGGGCCTTGTCCGACCATGTTACAATACCATCGAAATCCGATATTTAACACGGTTTCCCGGGATTGACAGGGATGCGTTTTGTGGCCCTGTCGGGCCTGGCCTGAACCGTTCATAAACTGACTGCCGGGATTTCTTGACGCTTTTTCACGGGCGGCACTATTTTCGTGGCGGTGCCGCTTCTGCGCGACGGTCTCGCCGATCTATGCACGGAGACAACGAGGTCGTGCCCGGGAAGGTGGCGCGCCCGGGGCAAACGTCGCACTCATGCTTTACGACGGCACAACCCTGGAAGACCGGGGAACTGGCGGTGTTCCGGTCCGGCATCCTTCGGGAGTGATCCGTCGGTCAGGCCGGGTCGGAGAGGCAGGGGCCGGTATTCCAATCCACCCCGAGGCTGGCCCGAAACGGGGTAATTTGTTCCCCGGCGCAGCTTGTTCGAAGGGATTCGGATGCTTATAATAAAGCCGTTGAAACTAATGCCATCTATTCGAGTATAGGATTGTCGCCATGAGTAAAAAAAACACCTTGCCCAATCCTGACCGGTTCTTCGAAATCCGTTTCGAATCCATCGGCGGGCTCGGAGCGCACGCGGCAGGACAGGTCCTGGGAGGCGCGGCGGTACTCCACCTTGGTTTCAATGGCGCTCATTTCTCTTCCTACGGATCGGAGAAAAAGGGGTCTGTCGTTCGCTCCTTCGTCCGTATCGGCGCCGGCGACAAGCCGCTGAGGACAAGCGCCCCGATCGAGGCTCCCGACACGATCGTCGTCTTCCACAGCGCCCTCCTGAAAGACCCGGCCACCTTCGCCGGACTGAAGGCGGCGGGAACGGTCATCGTCAACGCCAGTGAAAACGAAGAGGCCCTTCACCACCTCGACCGCCTGCCCGACACCGCCCGGGTGGTTCTCGTCGACGCCCTGAAGATTGCCTTGGAGACGAAATCTCGACCCAACGCCGTTCTCCTGGGGACGCTCAGTGCCGCCTACCCCTTCCTCCAAGCGGAGAAGGTCTTGGAAGCGCTCACGGAGGAGTTCGCCGGGAAACATCCCGAGGCGGTAGCCTCGAACGAGAAAGCCTTTTTACGGGGCGGCCGGGAATTCATGGAAATCCCCAACCCGGGGAAAACAAGGGGAGATCTCCCCATCGCTCGTCCCGGTCCGGTCTGGGGCTATGAAACCGCCCCGATCGGGGGCGTCATTCCCAATCCCGGAAACACTGCCTGGAACGACCTGTCGACTTCCCGCATGGGTTGGATTCCGCTTCTGGACATGGATCGCTGCATTCACTGCGGGTTGTGCGATGTCGTCTGCCCCGATTTCTGCCTGGTCTGGGAAACGAAGGAGGCGGGCGATGTTCGCCTGCAGGGCGTGGACTACCGGTATTGCAAGGGATGCCTTCGCTGCGTTGAAACCTGTTCGACCGGCGCCTTTCAGAAGGAAGCCGAAACCCCGGGACTCGCGGACCAGCTTTGCGTCCCGCTTTTCGAGGAAATCGGGAGGAGTTCGTGACCCTGCAAACCGTGGAAAAAACCGTCGCCCGGCAACGTGCCGATTTCCGAAGCGGTAACGAGGCCACGGCCCTTGCCGCGCGAGACATCGGCTTCCACGTGATGGGCTACTATCCGATCACGCCGTCGACCGAAGTCGCGGAATCCCTCGCCAAGATGCAGGCCAACGGGGAGCACGACATCGTCATGATCCCGGGGGACGGGGAGCACGGCGCCGCCGGCATCTGCTACGGGGCCGCCCTCGGCGGCGGCCGGGTGCTCAACGCGACCTCTTCCCAGGGCCTGCTCTACTGCCTGGAACAACTTCCCGTGCAATCCAGTACGCGGGTTCCGATGGTCCTCAACATCGCCTGCCGGGCGGTCTCCGGCCCGCTCGACATTCGGTGCGACCACTCCGACATCTATTTCGCCCTCAACACGGGCTGGATCATTCTGCTGGCCCGGGATCCCCAGGCCGCCTACGACCTGAACTTCGCCGCGGTGCGAATCGGCGAGCATCCGGACGTCCGTCTTCCCGTCATGGTTGCCTACGACGGTTTCTTCACCAGCCATCAGAAGCGGCGCATTCATACATTTGACGACCCCCAGGCGGTCGAGAACTTCCTCGGCCGGTCGGAGACGCCTTTCAGCGCGCTCGACCCGGAACGCCCGGTAACCTTCGGCCCCTACATGAACGACCCCGACCTCATCAACAACAAGATGCAGCATTCGCTCGCCATGGAGGCTGTCAAGCGGGAACTTCCCGTGGTCCTCCACGAGCTGGAGGAGTTAACCGGACGGCAGTATCCCATCATGGACGACTACCGGATGGAAGATGCGGAAATAGCCGTCGTCCTGCTCAACTCCGCCGCGGAAACCGCCAAGATCGCGGCGGACAAATTTCGCGACAAGGGAATCAAGGTGGGCGTACTTTCTCCCAACGTTCTGCGGCCCTTCCCCGGCCCGGAATTCCGGGAAAGGCTCAAGAACGTCAAGGCGGTCGTCATCGGCGACCGCGGCGACTCCTACGGCGCCGATGGCGGCAACCTCTCCCTGGAAGTCCGGGCCGCCCTGCAACAGGATCCGGACAATCACACGATCGTTTTGAGCCGGATCTACGGCCTCGGCGGCCTGGATTTCTACGACACCGACGCTGAAACGTTCTTCCAGGAAGCGCTGGCGGCGGTGGAGAGTGGCGGCGCGGAGACGCCGTTCGCCTACCACGGAACCCACCCGGGAGAGGCGGCGGAAGCCCCCCCGCCGGGCCTCCCGCCGATCTCCAGGGAAGAGGTTTCACGGGGCATGGCCAAGGTGACGCCCGACCCGGAAACGGGCCGGCTCCAGGTGGAACTCGAACCCCTCTGGGAGATGGCCGCGGTGCCCAGCCGCGTCGCCCCCGGACACGGGGCATGTCCCGGTTGCGGCATCTTCCCGACGCTTCGACAGGTGTACAGCGTGCTGGAAGGAGATGTCGTCGTCCTCTTCCATACCGGCTGCGGCATGGTGGTGACGACCGGCTACCCGAAAACCTCCCACCGGATCACGTACATCCACAACCTTTTCCAGAACGGCGCGGCCACGTTGTCCGGTCTTGTGGAAATGTACCACGAACGAATGCGCCGGGGTGAAGTCCCCGAATCCTCCGACATCACCTTCCTGATGGTCAGCGGCGACGGCGGGATGGATATCGGCATGGGCCCGGCAATCGGCGCGGCCAACCGCAACCATCGCATGATCGTCCTGGAATACGACAACCAGGCCTACATGAATACCGGCGCGCAACTCTCCTACGCGACACCGATGGGCCACCGGACCTCCACCTGCGAAGTCGGCAGCAAACTGTCCGGAAAGATCACCCACCACAAGGATACAACCCAGATCTTCGCCTCATGCCACATCCCGTACGTCTTCCAGGCGAGCGAGGGCTACCCGGAAGACCTCATGCGAAAGGTGGCCAAGGCGCAGTGGTACGCCAAGCGGGAGGGACTGGTCTACACCTTCTGCCCGCTGAACTGGCGCACCGGGGACGACCAGGCCCAGGATGTCCTCCAGACGGCCGTGGACAGCTGCTTCTTCCCCCTTTACGAGGTGGAGAAAGGGGTGACCACGATCACCTACGACCCCGACGCCATCGATCGGCGCCGTCCCGTCAAGGATTGGCTCAAGATCATGGGCAAGACCCGGCATCTCATGAAACCCGTAAACGAGGAATTTCTCACCGCCATCGACGACGAGGTCGATCGGCGGTGGAAACGCCTGAAGGCCATGCATGCCCATCCGGAACTTTGACTCATGTCTAAAATAGTTGGCAAGCGCATCCTCACCCCGGTGACGAAGATGTTCCGCGTCGAAGCGCCCCTGATCGCGGCGGCGGCCGAGCCGGGACAGTTCGTGATCCTCCGGGTTCGCGATGATGGGGAGAGGATTCCCCTGACCATCGCCGACTACGAGCGGGATTCCGGAACGGTCACGATCGTCGTCCAGGAAGTCGGGGCCACGACCCGGTTCCTGGGCGCTCTCGAACCCGGTGACGAGATCCTCGACATCGTCGGGCCGCTTGGAGATCCCGCGGACATCCCACCGGGAGGACATGTCGTGGGGATCGGCGGCGGCTTCGGCGCCGCCGCCCTCCTTTGCCTCATGAGAGATCTCACGAAACGGGGCGACGAGACGACCGTCATCCTCGGCGCGCGGACGGAGGAACTGCTCATCCTCGTGGATGAACTCGAGGGAGTCTGCCAAAACCTGGAGCTCTGCACGGACGACGGATCGGTCGGCCTCAAGGGGTTCGTGACGGAAAGGCTCCAGCAATTGATCGATGGAGACTATCCCGGAAAGCCCGATCATGTCGTCGCCATCGGCCCGATGCCCATGATGCGCGCCGTCGCCGAGGTGACGCGGGAACCGGAGATCGCCACCCAGGTTTCCATGGATCCGCTGATGATCGACGGAACCGGCATGTGCGGCGGCTGCCGGGTAACCGTGGCGGGAAAACCGCAGTTCGCCTGCGTCGACGGGCCGCTCTTCGACGGGCACCAGGTGGATTTCGCCGAAGCCGTCCGCCGCAACAAGATGTACGTGAAGGAGGAGAAAATGGCCTCCGAACGATCCCCGAAAGGATGCCTGCGCTCCGAGGGGGAAGTGAACTGATGCCGGTCAAACGCGCCGAAAAGACACCGATGCCCCAGCGCGAAGCGACGGAACGCGCCTCAAACTTCCTCGAGGTGAACCACGGCTACACCATGGAGCACGCGTTCTTCGAAGCGGAGCGGTGCCTGCGTTGCCAGGAACCCGACTGCGTAGAGGGATGCCCGGTCCATATCCCGATCCCCGATTTCATGCACGCCGTATCGGCCGGGGACATGCCCCGGGCGGCCGACCTGCTGCGGACGGCCAATCCCCTGCCGGCCATCTGCGGCCGGGTCTGCCCCCAGGAAGACCAGTGCGAGAAGGTCTGCCACCTGGACAAAAGGTTTCGATCCGTGGCCATTGGCCACCTGGAACGGTTCGTCGCCGACTGGGAACGGGAACAACCCCTTCCGCCCCTCCTCCAGCCGACGCGCGAGGAGAAGATCGCCATCGTCGGATCGGGGCCGGCCGGCCTGGTCTGCGCCGGGGAACTGGCCCGGAAAGGATACCCGGTGACGATCTACGAAGGCCTCCACGGCGCCGGCGGCGTGTTGCGCTACGGCATCCCCGAGTTTCGCCTGCCCAAGGCGATCCTCGACTGGGAAATCGAAATTCTCAAGCGTCTCGGCGTCGAAATCGTCTGCAACGTCATCGTTGGAAAAACAATCAAGCTGGACGATCTTTTCGGGAAGATGGGCTTCTCCGCGGTTTTCATCGCCACCGGCGCGGGGCTGCCGACCTTCCTCGGTATTCCCGGCGAAAATCTCAACGGCGTCTACTCGGCGAACGAATTCCTCACCCGCATCAATCTCATGAGGGCGTACCAGTTCCCGGAAGCAGACACCCCGCTGAAGGTCGGAAAGCGGGTGGCCGTCATCGGCGCGGGCAACACCGCCATGGATGCGGTCCGGTCCGCATTGCGAATGGGAGCGGAGGAAGGGCTGATCGTCTACCGCCGAAGCGAGACGGAGATGACTGCGCGGGTCGAGGAATATCACCACGCCCTGGAAGAGGGCGTGAAGTTCAACTGGCTCACCAATCCCGTGGAGATCGAGGGCGACGAGGACGGCTGGGTCACGGGCCTGAAATTACAGCGAATGGAACTGGGGGAAGCGGACGCTTCCGGTCGCGCCCGTCCCGTTCCGATCGAGGGTTCCGAATTCGTCTTCCCGGTGGACAACGTCGTCCTTTCGATCGGCAACTCTCCCAACCCGCTTCTGCGCAAAACGACTCCCGGGCTGGAGACCAACGAGTGGGGGTGCCTTGTCGTCCGGGAAGGATTGTCGCAAACCTCCCGTGACCGTGTCTACGCGGGCGGCGACGCCGTCTCCGGTGCGGCCACGGTCATTCTCGCTGCCGGGGCCGGCAAGGACGCTGCGGCGGAAATCCACGAGGACCTCTCGGGAAAAGAGGGGTGACCCGTCCTCGACGTGTCGCAACCGGGAAGGTGGCCCTCTGGCACCGGGGGCCCCGGGAAGAGTCAACGAGCTCATCAGGCGGAAGGGACTCGTTCACGAACGAGCAATGAATCTCCCTTCACCAGGCTTTGTCAGCGCCCAATTGGTTCCCGTTCAATGGTGAATTGCTGAACCGGCACTAATTGTCCTGTTCCTTTTCCTGTTCGGCGGCGGCCTCTTTCTGACGCTCCAGGTCGGCCAGGCGCTGGGTATTTATTTTGTCCCAATACGCCTTGGGGTTGGTGCGCCGCAGAATCTCCGCTTCAAGCCGTTCGTGGGCAGCCTCGTATTGCTCCGGATCGGTGGCCTTGAGTTCTTCGATTTTTTCGCGCCGCCGCGCATCATAGGCGTCCGGATCCGACTGACGCAACTTCTGCAGGTCAAAAACTTCGCGCCTTTTCGCATACTGCTCCGGGTCGGTTTCCTTCAGCTTCTCGATGTCTGCCTCGCGCTTGGCCTCCTTTCTTTCAAACCAGGCTTTGGGATTGGTACGCCGCAGTTCGTTCTCCTCATGCTTCGCCAGCGCATCATTGTATCGCTCCGGGTCGGTTGCTTCGAGTTTCTTGATCTGCTCGAGGCGGCGTACGGCGTAGGCGTCCGGATCGGTTCTGCGCAGCAGCCGCATGTCGTATGCTTCACGCTCTTTTTCATAGCGCTCCGGGTCGGTTGCCTTGAGTTCATCGATCGCGGCCAGTTGCTTCGCATCCCTTGCTTCAAACCAGGCCTTGGGATTGGTGCGCCGCAGGATGTTGAGCTCAAGGGTCTCGAGTTGCCTTTTGTACGCCTCCGGCTCGGTCTCCTTGAGTTCTTCGAGCTTCTCGCGCTGAACGTCATCCATCGCTTCCCGGTAGGCATGGTAGTCTACCTGGCGCAGCTTCTCGAGTTCGATGGCTTGCTCTATCCGTTCCTGCTCTGTTTTCGGCTTCGTTTCGTTTTCCGCAGCTTCGAGGTGCGGCAGCAGAACTGTTGCGATACACGCCCCCGTCAAGATCAAGAGTCGCTTTTTCATTGGTGCCTCCCTGAGTATATGCTGGAAAATAACACGCACTTCTATACAAGGTCAAGCCCGGCCGGCGAATAGTCTATGCCGGCGGCAGCGCCCGGGTCAACACCTGGAAGCCACGAAGGCCCGGCCGAGAATGGCCGGGCCTTCGTCGAAGTGGTTCCCAAAATCGCCTACGGATTATTCAACTTTTCCTGGATCAGGTTCCCGACATTGCCGAGAATGGTCGCCAGGCAGTCGGTCTCGTTGGGAGCGCAGACGTCGGCATCGACCAGAATGAGGTTCGCCATCACCCCAACACATATCGAGACCTCGGCCGTATTCGAAATGTTGCCGTCAAAGATTTTGCAGACCGCCTCGAAGACCACTGTTTCGATGTCGTCGCAATTGACACAAGCCGAGCCGGGCCCCGGCGGTCCCTGTGCGCCGTCGTTGCCGGTCGGTC
>JASLXW010000158.1 GCA_030740135.1 Nitrospinota bacterium | reverse complement strand
AAGGGATTCCGTTGTAAAAGATTGATGACAATCGAGTTCCGTCGGAGGGTCCGCCTCTTTCCTGGGAGGGGGCCGCGGGACGGGACGTTGGAGAACCCTTGACGCCCGGTCCCCGTGACCGCCCCTGCCAAATGGGTTATCTCATCATATCCGAATCATTGTATGTCCCCGCGCCGGAATGCCGGAGCGCGCTTTTCCCTTCCGTTGGACCTGAATTCCACGATTTCCTGGCGTTATCCGAGGTTGGATCGTCAAAGCCCGAGACTTTGTCGGGGGAGGGCAGTTTTATCAATGCGATCCAGCCTGTATCGGTCGGGCTAGGTTTGAGTCCGAAGGCTCGGGCTCATTGAGATCACCGGAAGCCGATTGAGAAGGGTCCTTTTGGGGTGACCGGCGTAGGGTGGGGCGGTCCCTCGCGGTGTTTTCGCCGCGAGCGCCGCGGACACCCTGCGCCGTTCTTTTTTGTGAGTGGAAGATGCCACCCGTTCCGCGAATCATCCGGAACACAGCGGAGGCGCAATTCACCTCGACGCGCCGAAATTTTCCGCCGGTTCAGCCTGCCCGGCGATGAGAAGACCCGGTTAACCCCTGACCGGCGCCTTCCCCCCGCGGGTTTTCTTGCGGAGACCCTTTCGGACCACCTTCTCGAAATACTCCCCTCGGTCGATGAACGACTTTTTCCGGGTGCGCCGGAGCCGTTTCCGCAGGGTCTCGGTCGCCTTCGCGTCCACCGGACATCGCTCGCCCGGCCCGAAGACGACGCCGTAGTCTCTTCTCGCCCCTTCGCGCGTGACCTTTCCCTGGATCACGTCCAGTTGGACCCTTTCGACCTCGCGCCTCAGGGGATCCCCCCAGCCGCCGCCTCCGGTCGTGATGACGCGAATGCGGTCTCCCTTCTTGACCGGGACGTTGTCGCACAGCGCGGGCAGGACCCGTTCTTTCCTGGTTCCCAGATTCAGGATGATCCGATAGTTCCCGCCCGCCTTTCCGCCATTGACGCCCCAGCACGCCAGCTTGGATCGGTCGGCGAGAGAGAAGACGCCGGCGTCGGACAGGACGGTGAACTCCTTCAGGTAGCCGAGGCCGCCCCGGCGCTTTCCCGGACCGCCCGAGTCTGGGCACAGGGCGAGCTTCTCGACCCGGACCGAGTACCGGATCTCGGAGAACTCCGCCGGAAGGTTCCGGGAGTTGGGGACGATGTGAATGGCGTCCGAGCCGTCGGCGTATTCGCGCCCCCCGGAGCCTCCGCCCAGCACCTCCCGGAAGATGAAGAGCTCCCCGTCCCGGTCCCGGCCGTGCAGTCCCCAGATCCGGATGGTCTCCTGATCGGCGGGCATCTTGCCTTTCACCGCCTGGGCGATGCATGCGGAAAAGATCCCCAGGAGGCGGAGGATGGTGAACATCCGCATGTTCGTGGGGGCCGGGAACTTCGGCGTGATGAGCGTCCCCTCGGGCGGAAACCTCACCTCTATCAATCGGCAGACGCCCTCGTTGATGTCGATCTCGTTGGCCCGTTCCGGGGTGTCGGCCAGGTTTCTGAGGATGGGTCCGATCCATTTCTTGAGGAACTTGCCGTTGGCGTAGTTGGCCGGCCAGTTGATGGGTCCCCGGGCCTGGGGGTCGGTCCCGTTGAAATCCAGGATCAGCCTGCCGTTCTTCTTTGTCATCGAAAGCCGGATCTTGTGGACTTTGTCGGGGACCACCCCGTCGTTTTCGATGTAGTCCTCCCAGGCGTACGTTCCGTCGGGGATTTTGGAGAGCAGCTCCCGGGAGACGATTTCCTCGCACCGGTCCAGCAGGGCGTCGAAGCAGGAGAAGACCGTCTCCTTGCCGTACCGGCTGAACAACTCGACGATCCGCTCCGCTCCGGCGCGGCAGGCCCCGATCTCCGCGTCGATATCGGCCCGGAGGTGGTCTCCCAGCCGGGAGTTGCGGAACAGGATGTCGTAGGCCGCCCGGTTGAGCGCTCCCGCGTCATACAGGCGGATCGGGGGAATCATGATCCCCTCCTGGAAGGCCTCGGTCGCGTACGTGGGCATGCTTCCCGGGACCATTCCGCCGATGTCGTCGTGATGGCCGAAGACGATGGCGAAGGCCGCCACCTGCCCGGCGTAGAAGATGGGCACCGTGCTGCACAAATCCGGCAGGTGGCCGATGCCGCCCTCGGAGAGGTAGCAGTCGTTGTGCAGGAAGACGTCTCCTTCCCGCATTTCGTCGATGGGGAAGTTCTTCAGGATCGGGTCGACAACGGCGGAGTAGGAGCGCCCGGTGAGTTTGTTGCCGAGCCGGTCGAACAGCCCCACGCGGTAGTCGTGCTGGTCCCGGATCATCGGAGACCTCGCGGTCCGCTCGACCAGGTCCTCCATCTCCCGCTCGGCGGCCAGGATCGTCCCCTCGATGATTTCCTGGATGACGGGGTCGATCTTCCCGCTCATGGCCCGCTCCCCTTTTTCTTCGCCGTGATCACCAGGTTGCCGAACGGATCCACGCGCCCGCTCTGGCCGGGCAGGATGACGGTCGTCGAGCCATAGTCTTCAACGACGGAGGGCCCGTCGATGAAGTTCCCCGCCCGCAGCCGATCGCGATCGAACGTCCGGCATTCCACGACGCCCGTTTCTTTGAAGTAAATGAGGCGGGCGGCCTTGTACGCCTCCTGGGGGCTGGGGCCGCCCTGCGGGACCGTCTTTAGATTGGGCCGTCCCAGGCGGCCGATGCCGGACAGGCGCAGGTTGACAATCTCCACCGGCGTCTCGCCCCGGTATCCGTGCCGGAACAGGGCCAGGTATCCCGCGTGGAATTCCGCGATGGCTTCCTGGAGCCGGTCCCCTGAAAGGCGCGCCTCAGGGAGGGCGATCTCCATTTCCTGGGCCTCCCCGAGATAGCGGAAATCAATCGAGCGCGCGAAGACGCGGCTCCGGATGGATAATCCCTCCCGGGAGAGGTCCGCCGCCGCCTCCTCTTCCATCTCTTGGAACGCGCGTTGGATCGCCCGGAAATCCAGCTGGTTCTCCCGCTGTGTCACCGTCCGCACGTAGTCGTTCTTCAGGTCCACCACTTGGAGGCCGAACGCGGAGCCCACGCCCGGGGACGGCGGAATGATGATGGAGCCCATCCCGAGGATGTCCGCGATCCGCCCCGCCATCATCGGACCCGCCCCGCCGAAGGCCACCAGGGAATACCGGCGCGGATCGCGCCCGCGCTGGATGGTCATCCGGCGAATCCCGTGGGCCTGATTCCAGGCGGCGATCTCTAAAATTCCGGTCGCCGCATCGAGCGGCCCCAGGCCCAATCGCCCGGCCAATTTGCGGATGCCTTCCTTCGCCCGGCTCTGATCGAGTGAAACCTCGCCGCCCAAGAACGTCCGGGGGAGCTGGCCCAGGAACATTGCGGCGTCCGTCACGGTCGGCTCTTCGCCTCCGAGCGCGTAACACATGGGCCCCGGCGCCGCCCCGGCGCTGCGCGGCCCGACCTTCAGACGCCCCTCGGGGCTCACCCAGGCGACGGAGCCCCCGCCCGTTCCCACGGTCACGATGTCAAGCATGGGGACCTTGATGGGGAAATCTTCGATGACGGTCTGCGTGGTGTGTCCGACCTGGCCGCTCTCCACGACGCTCACGTCTGTCGAGGTCCCCCCCGCGTCGAACGTGATGACGTGATCAAGCCCGCATCGCTCGGCGAGAAACGAGCAGGCCAGCGCGCCCGCCGCGGGGCCGGAGAGAAGCGTAGAGACCGGCTTATCGGTGGACTCCCGCGCGCTGAAAACGCCGCCGTTGGACTTCATCACCAGGAAGGGGACATCGCCCAACAGGTCCCTCACCCTCCGCTCGCCCGCGTCCACGTACCGCTTGATTTGGGGCTTGAGGGCGGCGTCTATGCACGTCGTTATGGCCCGCTCGTATTCGCGGTATTCCGGCATGACGTCGCTGGACAAAGAGATGAAGGCCTCGGGAAATTCTTTCTCGAAGACCCTCCGGATGGCCCGTTCGTGCCGGGGATCGGCGTAGGAATGCAACAGGCAGATCGCGACGCTTTGGATGCCCCGCTTCCTGAACCACCGGGCCGCGCGAGCCGCGCTCTTCTCATTGAGCGGTCTCAGGACGTTGCCGTGATGATCGAGTCGCTCGTCCACTTCCTGGACGAGATGAAGGGGAACGATGCGGTCCGGCTTCACCCAAAAATAGGAGTTGCCGTAGTTGTCGGGGACGCTTTGGCGCGCGATTTCCAGAAGGAACCGGAACCCCCGGGTGACGATGAGCCCGAGATCCTCGAACTTGTGTTGGAGCAGCGCGTTGGTGGCGACCGTCGTTCCGTGAAACAGCGCGGAGATCTTGTCGGGGCGGACGTTCATCCGGCTTAAGGCCTTCTCAACGCCCAGAACCAGGGCCAGAGAGGGATCTTCCGGTGTGCTGGCGACTTTCGTGCTGAAGAATTCGCCCGTTCGCTCGTGGATCACCACCACATCGGTGAATGTCCCGCCCGTGTCCACGCCGACGCGGTATCGGTCTTCCCCGCTCATCCCATCACCCGTCACTGGTTTGACCCGAAAGGATCAAAACGCTCCGCTTGAAGGCCCCTTCGAGCCGGAGCCCGCCTGATATCCGAAAATGGAAAGAAGACCTCGCGCAACTGTAACCCGTTTGGCCTTCAGGGGGTCGAAGTCACGGAGGATTTCTCTGATTCGCGGCGGCTCTGAATTCGCATACTCTACCACATTTCCTCGGGGGCGCTGTTCGCCTGAATTTGCCGCCTCCCTTTTATCGAGTCGTCAGAAGCGGATCAGCGGAAACGGATTCCTCGCGGGCCGGTTAACCCCGATTCGCCATGACGGGTTGGGTATGCTTCAGGGACAGGCGTCCCGATGGTGTTTTTCCCAATTCCGTTAAACTGTCGCGAATCGCCGCATTGAGGAGGGCCGGATTTCCTGCTTGAAGATCCCTTTGGCAGGCTTGACAGGCTTTGGGTCGATTCGCTAATCTCGACGTATCTAAAGGGCATCCCCCGGTCGGACGCAGCGTCATTCAGCAGGAGCAACGGGGGGGGCAGTCTTTCTCATTTCCCCCAGTGCGGCCGATTGCGTGATCGGCCTTCGAGGCTCGGACATGCGGAATTTCGAGTTGTTGACGTGCAAGACGGTGGACGAGGCGCTGGACGCGCTCTCGGCGCACTCCGAGGACGGCAAGATCATCGCGGGGGGGGTGGCGCTTCTGATTGTGATGAAGCAGCGGCTTTTCTCGCCGGACTACCTGATCGACATCGGCGAGCTTTCCGATTTGAGCTACATCAAGGAGTCGGGGGACACGCTTTGCATCGGTGCGCTGACGACCCACCGGACGATCGAGCGGGACGCGACGGTTCGCTCCGGTTACCCGCTGTTGGCGGAGGCCTTTCACCGGGTGGGGACGGTTCGGATCCGCAACCAGGGGACGATCGGGGGCAACCTTTGCTTCGCCGAGCCTGCGGCGGACCCACCCGCGGCGCTGACGGCGATGGAGGCGGAGCTGGTTCTTCGGAAAAAGGGCGGCGAGCGGACGGTGTCGATCGGTGATTTTTTCACCGATTACTACGAGACGTGCGTGGCGCCGGACGAGTTGTTGACCGAGGTGCGAGTGAAGCGGCTTGGCGCCGGTTGGCGGACGTCGTACACGAAGTTCACGACGCGCTCGAAGGAGGACAAGCCGGCGCTGAGCGTCGGTGCGGCGGTGGAGGTGGAGTCGGACGGCGTGACTTGCAAGCAGGCGCGGATCAGCGTAGGGGCGGCGGTGGCGACGCCTCGCCGGATGAGCGAGGCGGAGGCCCATTTGCAGGGCAAGGAGCTGACCGAGTCGGTTCTCGCCGAGGCGGGCGAACTGGCGAAGGGGGCGGTGGAACCGATAGACGACATTCGAGGCTCGGCCGATTACAAGCGGGCGATGGTGGGTGTATTTTTGAAACGGACGGTTCAGGCGGCGCTGTCTGGCAACGGCTCACCCTGAGCGGGGCCGGGAGGGACTGAGGCAATGGCGAAGCAACTGGTCACGCTGAGCGTGAACGGCGAGGAGCGCGAGGCGGTCATCGAGTCGAAGAAGAGTTTATTGGACACCCTTCGTGAGGACCTTTACCTGACGGGTCCGAAGAAGGGCTGCGACATGGGGGTTTGCGGCACGTGCACGGTGAAGGTGGACGGGGAGTTGGCGAGCGGTTGTCTGACGCTTGCGGTGCGCGTTCAGGGCAAGGAGATCGAGACGATCGAGGGCGTGAAGGGCGCGGACGGGGGTCTTCACCCGATGCAGGAGAGCTTCATCAAGCGTTGGGCGATCCAGTGCGGTTACTGCACGCCGGGGATGATCATGGCGTCGATCAAGCTATTGGAGGACAACCCGCACCCGACGGAGGGGGAGATCCGCCACCACCTGTCGGGCAACCTCTGCCGTTGCACCGGGTACGCGAAGATCATCGAGGCCGTCCAGGCCGTCGCCGACGGCGAGGTGTAAGCTTTGAGGGCCGATCCGCGCTCTTGCGTCCACTCGTTCGAGCCGGAACCGGAGTGACCCGCCGGGCGGAAAGATTCCAGTCGGCGGGAATGCGGAAGCAAAAGACACCTTCCGGACAGGGCCCGTGAACATCGTTTCTTGAAAGGGGAAACTGGATGGCGGATTTTGACTACATCGGGGCTTCCTACGAAAGGGGAGACGGTTACGAGAAAGCCAGGGGGTTGGCCATCTATGGGGTCGATTTGGCCAAACCCAATATGCTCCACGCCAAGATCCTCAGGAGCCCCGTCCCGCACGCCCTGATCCGGAGCATCAATGTCGAGAAGGCAAAGAGCCTGAAGGGGGTGCACGCCGTCGTCACTGGACACGACTATCCCGACTCCCAGTGGGGGGCGCACCTGGCCGATCAGACCATCTACGGCGTGGACCGGGTGCGGTACGTGGGCGAGGCCGTGGCGGGCGTCGCCGCCGTGGATAAGGACACGGCCCAGGATGCGCTGGACTTGATTGAGGTCGAGTACGAAGACCTCCCGGCGCTGTTCGACCCGGAAGAGGCTATGAAGCCCGATGCGGTCCTCATTCATCCGGATCTGGACAAGTATCATTACAATAAGCACGTCCTCGTCAAGCAACCCGGAACGAACATCGCCAACCTCACGCGGGTCCGCAAGGGAAACGTCGATGAGGGCCTGAGCAAAGCGGACCTCGTCGTCGAGGGCGCATACGACATTCCCATGGTCCAGCACG
Organism: Nitrospinota bacterium; assembly: GCA_030740135.1. Next base: position 1,110 of record JASLXW010000158.1, on the reverse strand, counting down.
TCTGTATGGAGCCCCATGTCTGCGTCGCCGAGTATAACGCTCAGCGGAAACTCAACATCTGGAGCAGCACCCAAGGCCTTTATCTGGCTCAAGAGCACGTGGCCCGCGGATTGAAGCTCTCACAAAGCGACGTCCGAATCATCACCATGTACGTCGGCGGAGCATTCGGCGGAAAGATCAGCGGTCTCACAGAGGGGCTGGCGAGCACACTTGCGCTCAAGACCAATTGCCGCCCCGTGCGACTGGAGATGACGCGTGATGAGGAGTTTATTTCCACCTTCGTCCGACAACCGATGAAGACGGAGATCAAGACGGGCGTCATGCGCGACGGCGAGTTCGTCGCCCGGAAAATTCGCGCCGTCTGGGATACGGGCGCCTACGGGGACTATGAGATCCTGGTCTCCCGGGCCGGGGGCATTTCGTCGATTGGTCCGTACAAGATTCCCAATGTCTGGATCGACTCCTATTGCGTGTACACGAACAAGCCGGTGGCGGGGGCATACCGGGGATTCGGCGTGCCGGAGACGTGCTTCGCTTACGAGGGTCAACTGGAGGTCATCGCGTCAGAGCTCGGGATCGACCCGATCGAGCTCAGAATGAAGAATTGCGTGGAAACGGGCGATCTGACGGCGACGGGTCAGGTCATGAAAGGATGTGGACTGAAAGAATGCATCCGGAAAGCTTATGAATCCCTGAATGCATCAAGCCTCGAGGCGCCGCCGCCGGGGAAGCGGCGCGGACGCGGCATCGCCTGCATGTGGAAGTTCAGCATCGGCTACGCCCATGTCGAATCCGGCATCAAAATCAACGAAGACGGCAGCGCCGTCCTTCTCACAAGCGCCGTGGAACACGGTCAGGGAGCGCACACCATCTTGCGACAGATGGCGGGGGAAGCCCTCGGCCTGAGCCCCGACAAGATCAGCGTGGCCCACCCCGACACGGGCATAAGCCCCTACGGCTGGGAAACCTCGTCCAGCAAGACGACCTTCTTCGATGGCAACGCCATTCGCAGGGCCGCTGAGGATGCCAAACGGCAACTCTTCAAGATTGCCGGGCTCAAATTGGAGGTCGACGCAGAAGATATGGATATCAAGGACGGACGGATCTTCG
>JASLXW010000157.1:1844-8336 GCA_030740135.1 Nitrospinota bacterium | reverse complement strand
CTACCTGACGCCCGCCCAGGCCCTGGAAACATTCAAAAAAACGGCCCCCGTGTCTCATATGTCTTGAACCCATACACACACACGATTCTGATCACGAGGACGAGTCCTCATGGAGGAGACAGGAGATGACGTTTCAGGAAGTCCTGGAAAGAACCGCGTGGAGGGTGGGGTCCAAGACCTCCCTGTATTGCGACGATGAAGAAATCACATATGAGGCCGCGGTCGAGCGGAGCCGGAAAATGGCCGGGGCGTTGGCTTCCCTCGGGGTCCGGAAAGGGGACCGGGTGGGGTTTCATTCGGTCAACTCCGTCGACTTCGCCCTGGCGATGTACGGATGTTGGAACCTGGGCGCCATCGCCGCCCTGATCGACCCCCGCAACGGGCCGACGCTGGATTACTACGTCAACGACGCGGACTCCCGGGTCCTCCTCTTCAGCCGGGGGCTGGCCGGGCAGGTGGAGCGGAAGCGGAAAGAGATGAAGGGCGTCCGGCGCTTCGTCTGCTTCGACGGACCGGGCAAGGGGGTCCGGGACGCGGTGAGCTGGAGGCAACTCGTCCGGGCCTCCAAGCCGGTGCGCAAAGACGTGAAGGACACGGACCCCTGCCACCTGTCCTGGACCTCCGGGAGCACGGGACTCCCCAAGGGCGCCGTCCTGGCCCACGAGTTGACGGCCACGGCCACGTCCTGCATCGCCGAGCGTCTTCACCTGCGCCAGGATGAGGCGACCCTCGGGCCGACGGGCCTCAGCTCCTCCTATCACCTGGTGGCGAACCTGCTGCCCGGCGTGGCGCGCGGCTCCACCGTCGGGTTCATGTCCGCCTTCGATCAAACCCGGGCCTGGAAGATCATCCGCAAGCGGAAGGTGAGCGTCTTTGTCGCCAACCCCCTGCTTCTGACCGATCTCTACAACGAGTGGCGCGACAAGAAGCTCAACAAGGGGACCCTGCGCATCACGGTTTCGGGCGGAGGGCCCGTCCCGCCCGACCTGAAACGGGTCTATCAGGAGAAGATGAAGGTCCCGCTGGTGGAGAGTTTCGGGTCGAGCGAGCTCGGCGGGTTCGTGGCGCTGGGAGACCCGGCGCCGTACAGCCGGAAACATTTCTCGGCCATCGGCCGGCCCCTGCCGGACAAGGAAGTCATCATCGGCGACGAGAAAGACAAAGAGCTGCCCATCGGACAGGTCGGCGAGATCCTGATCCGGCGCGGGTTCATGTGGGGTTACTGGCGGCGGGACGCCGCGACGAGAAAGGCCCTCAAGAACGGGTGGCTTCACACCGGAGACGTGGGCAGAATGGACGAAGACGGGTTTGTCTTTCTCATGGCGCGGAAGAGCGAGCAGATCCGCTGGGGCAAGAAGATCGTCTATCCCCGCGTCGTGGAAGAGGCCCTTTACTTCAACCCGGCCGTTCAGTACTCGGCCCTGATTCCGGTCCGCGATCGGAAGATGGCGGAGATCCCCAAAGCCATCGTCTCCCTCTATCCGGGGAAAAACACGACGGAAAAGGCGCTGCGCGAAACCGTCCGAAAGCACCTCGGCGCCGGGGAGGTCCCCCCCGTGTTCGAGGTCCTGGACGAGATGCCCATGACCGCAACCGGGAAGATCAACAAGACCGCCCTCCGGGAGCGGGAGCGGAAGCTCAGGAGATAGTTTCGCCCGGGGAGATCCCGGCGTTTTTCGGATTCAGTCCCCGCCGCCGCGTACGGTTTCCGGGTTGATGGGCCCAGAGGAGCCATGCCGCGCGGCCGCGGATCGCGGGGCGGATGACCCGTTCGCGGGAGTCATCTCATCCCCCCGCCATTTCCACGCCCCGCGGCCTAACCCGTCCGGGACCACGGGCGCGATCACCCAAGGAGCATGCCATGGCCAAGATTGCCGTCATGGGCGCGGGCGGGGGTGGGCAGACCATCGCCGCCGATCTGACACTGGACGGCCACTCCGTCCGGCTCTTCGAGCATCCCAAATTCGCCGCCGGCCTTACGGCCGTCCGCAAAAAGGGCGGGATCACCGCCTCGGGAAGCGGGCGGGACCGGGACTTCGCGAAGCTCGGCCTCGTGACCACCAACGCGAAACGGGCCGTCCGGGGCGCGGACGTGGTCATCGTCGTCGTCCCTTGCTTCGGCCACGGGGTCATGAGTGAGGCCATCCTCCCCCACCTCTCGGACGGCCAGACCGTGGCCTTCCTCGGCGAAGGCAGCGGTTCTCTCGTCTTCCGGCAGATGCTCCTGAAAAAGCGGAAGCGGCTGAAGGTCGTCTACGGCGAGACGAACACCCTGCCCTACCTGACCCGCATCAGCGGGCCGGCCCAGGTCACGTTGGTGCGCAAGCGCGGCGGCACGCTGGCCGCGGCCTTCCCGGCGAAGGACAACAAGCGTTTCGTCGGGGCGCTCCAGGAGCTTTGGCCGTACATCGAGCCGGCGACGCACGTCTTCGAGACCGTCCTGATCAACTTCAACGCCATCGACCACGTCTCGGCCTGCCTGTTCAACGCGGGCGCCATCGAGGGGGGGACCATGCCCTTCCTCCTCTGGGGGCAGGGGGCGACGCCCTCCGTGGTGCGCTGCATCGAGGCCGTCGACGAGGAGACCCTCGCGCTGCGCAAGGCCCTGGGTTGCAAGGACTTCTCCACGTACAAGGAATTCCTCTACCGCCAGGGGATGGTCGAGAACCGGCAGCGAACGACGTATGACGCCATCCACAAGGGATTGGGCGGCAAGGGCACTTACCCCTGCGGGCCGGACGGCCTGAAGTTCCGCTACGTCACCGAGGACGTGCCGTACGCCTTGGTCCTCCTCAGCGACATCGGCCGGCTGCTGGGGATCCCGACGCCGATGAACGACGCCCTCATCACCGTCGCCTCCGTGATGAACGGAGACGATTACCGGAGCTGGGGCCGTACGCTGAAGTCCCTCGGCCTGGGTCGGCTGACGAAGCGGAACGTCCGGGGGTTCCTGCGGACCGGCGAGATCTGATCCCGGCCGGGAAACTTCCCGATTCCGCAAGGGAGAACAACTGTGATTTTCGGATTCAGCTTCTGGGTGGACCGGGACGCGCGGGAGATCGCCGACCTTGTCGCCGCCGCCGAAGGGGTGGGGTTCGATTTCGCCTGGTTTCCGGACCACTACTTCCTCCGCGAGGTCTACGCCGTCCAGGCCCTGGCCGCGGCCAAAACGAGCCGAATCAAGCTGGCCACGGGCGTCACCAGCCCCTACCTGCGTCATCCAACCCTCCTGGCTTCCGCCACCGCCACCCTGGACGAATTCTCCGGCGGGCGGGCGGTTCTGGGGATCGGGGCCGGCGGGTTCGAGTTCGCCGCCCAGCTCGGCATCCACTGGAAACGCCCCTTGACGGGCTGCCGGGAGAGCGTCGAGATCATCCGCCGTCTGTTCCGCGGGGAGGAGGTCGATTTTCAAGGCAAAGAGTTCAGCGTCCAGGGCGCGAGCCTCCCCTTCGGCAAGCCGTTCGACATCCCCATCTACTACGCCGCCCGCGGGACGAAGATGCTCGAGCTGTCGGGCAAAAACGGCGACGGCGTCATCACCCACAGCGTCACGCGGGAATTCGCCCGGCACGCCTCGGAGGTGGTCGCCCGATCCGCCCGGGCGGCGGGACGGGACGGAAAGGACGTCGACCTCGCGATACAGGCGCACGTGGCGATCACCGACGACGCGGCCGGGGCCGTCGAGAGCCTCAAGCGGGCCTGCCTCATGATGGCCGGCGGGGAATACTCCCTCGACCTGGTCCCGAAGTACGGCCTGACACTGGAAGAAGTCAATCCGCTGCGCGAGACGGTCCGCTCGGGCGACCTCGATAAGGCCGAGGGGCTCGTCACGGAGGGAATGGTGCGGGCCTTCTCCGTCGTCGGAACGGCGAAGGAGTGCGTGTCGCAGGTCCGCGAGATGGCCGACGCCGGGGTCACCCACCTCATCGTATCGAGCGGCGGGAAGTGGTCGAACGAGGAGATCCTGGAGAACATCCACCGCATCGGAGAGCACATCATCCCGCGCTTTCGGTGATCCGGAAGCAAACCCCGATAATCCTCAAGCATGAAGGGAACGACTCCGTGACCGTAACCGACGCGGCCGGGATCCGCGACCTCCGGTCGAGCCTGGAAGTCCTCGAACGGGGCGGCCGGCTCCACCGGATCGACGGCCCGGTCAACCTGGACTGCGAGTTGGGGACGGTGGCCTTCGAGGTGGAAAAGCGCGGGATCGGCGCGGTCCTTTTCAACCAACCCGCCCGCGACCCTTCCGGCCCCTACCACCCCGACACCGCCGGCATCCCCGTCGTCTCCGGCGTTCTCAGCCACACCGAACAGGTGGGCCTCGTCCTGGGGTGCGGGACGGACGAGGTGGTGACCCGCCTCGCCTCAGCCATGGAGCGGCCGGTCCGGCCCGTCGAGAGGAAGGACGCCCCTTTCCTGAAAAACGTCCTGCGCGACGAAGCCGACCTCAACCGTCTTCCCATCCCCCGGCACACGGAAAAAGACGGCGGGGACCGGGACGGGCGGTTCATCAGCGGCGGCGTGGTCTTCGCCCGGGACCCCGAGACCGGCCAAGCCAACGCCTCCTTCCAGCGCTTCCAGCTTCAGGGCGCGCGCCGCACCGGGATCCAGATCAACAACTGGCGGCACCTCCTGACGTATTACGAGAAGGCCGAGGCCCGAAACGAGGCCCTGCCCATCGCCATCGCCCTGGGGACGGACCCGGTGGTGTCCATCGCGGCGGGGATCCGGACCGAGATCGACGAAATGGAGTACGCCGGATCGCTGCGGGGCCGGCCGATGGAGATGACGCCCGCCCCGGCGACGGGCATCCCCGTCCCCTCGGAGACGGAGATCGTCATCGAAGGGGAGATCCCGCCGCACCACCGGGAGGCCGAAGGCCCCCTCGCCGAATTCACCGGCCATTACAGCGGGGTCTACCAGGCGCCCGTCTTCGAGGTGAGCGCGATCTCCCACCGGACGGACCCCATCTTCCAGACCATCGTCCCGGCCTCCCTGGAGCACCGGAACCTGGGCGGCTCGCTTCCCCGGGAGCCGGTCCTTTACAAGTTTGTCAAGCACGTCGCGCCGAACGTCCGGAACGTTCACCTGCCGCCCTACGCGAGCGGGTTCATGGCGGTCATCTCGCTGAAACCGGAGCATCCCGGACAGCCCAAGAACGTGGCCCTGGCCGCGATGACCAGCCACGTGAACATCAAGATCGCCGTCGTGGTCGATGAGGACGTGGACATCTTCAACCCGATGGAAATTCTCTGGTGCCTGTCCACCCGCGTGGACGCCCGCCGGGACCTGTTCACCGTGCCGTATTCGCAGGGACACGAGATGGACCCCTCGACCGAGGCCGGGGGGATCGCGACGAAGGTGGGGATAGACGCCACGCTGAACCCGCGCGGCCGGGAGGCCCTGGAAAAGGTCACGTATCCGCCGATCGACCTGTCGAAATACTTGGGAGGTTCTTAGACGAGGACACGGATTCCAGGGGGGCTTTTTTGTAAAACCGCCCCCCGCTTTCCTCTGCACAGGAGCATTCCATGGAAGCCGTTGACGTTCTGATTCGCGACGGGATTGTGGTCACTTTGGACGATGAGGACCGCATCCTTCGCGGCTCCGTCGCCATCCGGGACGACCGAATCGTCGCAATTGGAACAACGGAGGAGCTGGACGCGGCGGTTGAAGCCGGAAAGACCCTGGACGCCCGGGAGCGGATTGTCCTGCCCGGCCTCATCGACATGCACAACCACCTCCGGGACCTGGCGCCCGGCCTCTCCATCGGGCAGGGGCTCAAGCTGGACGACTACCTCCGGACCGGCTGGGAGATGCAGCAACACCTGACCGCGGAGGATTACCATCTCGGGGCGACGCTGGGGGCCGTCCGGCTGCTCAAGGCCGGCGTCACCTCCGTCGTGGACCACTGCTATCCCTTCCACCTGCCGGGGTTGGAGGAGGCCGTCCTGCGGGCCTTCGGCGACACCGGCATCCGGGGCTACCTGGCCCGGGGGATCATGACCAAGCCCTTCGAGCCCATCTGCGAGACGCGCGAGGAGGCCCTGAACCGCATCCGCCGGCTGGTCGATGACGGGAAGGTCCCGGCCGAGCGGCTCTTCATCGCGCCCGTTTCCTTTCGGCAGGCCGTCCCCGACGACTACCGGGAGGCCCGGAAGCTGGCCGACGAGTTGGGCGTCGGGATGTACACCCACATCGCCGAGACCACGCAGGAGGTCGGGGGCATCATCGAGGATTACGGCGAGCGCCCCATCCACTTCCTTCATGAATTGGGCTTCTCCGGCCCCGGGACCGTCCTCGTCCACTGCGTCCTGCTGGAGGACTCGGAGATCGAGCTCCTGGCGGAGACCCGGACGACCGTCGTCCACTGTCCCTCGAACCACATGAAGCTCGCCAAGGGGATCACGCGCGTGCCGGACCTGCTGAGGGCCGGGGTGAACATGACGCTGGGCGTGGACTTGATGGAGAACCTGTGGGTCGAGATGC
>JASLXW010000157.1:0-1834 GCA_030740135.1 Nitrospinota bacterium | reverse complement strand
TGCGCAACGAGCTTCAGCTTCAGAGCATCGCCAACCTGAACCCCCAGGCCGTCCCCCCGATGGCCCCGCTGCACATGGCGACGCGCAACGGCGCGCGGGCGTTGGGGATGGAAGGCGAACTGGGCGTGGTCAAGGCCGGGGCCAAGGCGGACATCACAATGGTGGACATCGGCGGGGCCTCCGCCCACCCCTTCATCGACGCCGTGAATCATCTGCTTTGGCGGACCGAAGCGGCCGACGTCAGAACCGTACTGGTGGACGGCAAGGTCGTCCTGGACGACGGGAAGCTCCAGACCCTCGACGAGGCCGAGACGCTCGACCGCGTCGAAAAATCCGCCCACGCCTACATCCGCCGGGCGGGGAAAGAGGATTTGATTCCGGATTACGCGCGGTAGTCCCATTCCTTGCCACTTGGCGAGCCTCCTGAGATTCAGAAGCTGGACCTTTCCACGTGGGACAGGTGGGGGGAGCCGGGAACCGCGCTTGGCCGTGATGACGGGAACCGTAGGGCATGAGGCGGAAGGAGGGAGAAAAAACTCCTAGCAGTGTGTATTAGGATGTATTAAGTTGATGGAGAATATTTGAAAAGCCGCGGACTTCGAAGGAGCCTGCATGAAGCTCCATACGGCGAAGGAGAAAATTCGGTTACTGAAAAAGGACCGTTGGTACGAAACCATATCTAAAGGGGGGCATCGGCAATTCGAGCACCCCACGAAGTCAGGGAAGATTACGGTTCCTTTCAAATCCGGAAAGACCTTGGCCCCGAAGACCAACGCTTCGATCTTGAAGCAGGCTCAAATTGAGGGCTCGTAGGAGAAGAGGAAGATGAGGTATCCGGTCATCCTGGAGCCGGCGCCCGAAGGCGGATATAGCGTGATGGTTCCCGATCTGCCCGGATGCTTTTCTCACGGCGACACTTATGAGGAGGCCGTCGATCACGCGAGGGAAGCCATCGAGCTTCACCTGTTCGGGCTGCAAGAGGAAGGCCTCAAGCCTCCGCCTCCGAGGACGGTCAAAGAGATTCGCGAAAAAGGGAGTCCGGAATTCGAGTACGCCCTTGTGCAAATCGACCTCGCCCGGCTGGGGAAAGGTGTTCGTCGCGTCAAGGCCCGCCGAATTCAGGTGACCATGCCGCCTCAGTTGCTGGCCGCCATTGAAGAACAACGCCATCAGCGCGGGATGGACCGGAGCAAATGGCTTCAAGAAGCCGCTTGGCTCAGATTAGAAAAGGAAAAACGGACAAGCGCTTTCAAGAATAAGAAAACCCGTGTTGCCGGTGAGAAAACCGATGGAAAGAGGAAGAAGCGATACCCGACAGCCGCCGGAGGGAGAGAGTAAGCCTTTCAAGCGAATCCCTTTTTGATCCGATGGCGATTCAGCATGTATGCGCCGCATTTTCACCGATGAGACAAGGGCTTCCTCCGACCCGATGAGAAAGATCGCGAGCCCTCTCACCCTTTGATCGACGCTGTTCACCACATCCTTTGGCAGACCGAAGCGGCCGACCTTCGCGCCTTCCCCGTCCAGAAACCGAGGAGGCGGGACCGGCGGGATTCCTACAGACGCCTGCCTCGGTGACCCCACCCCCTCTTTTTTGAGAATCCGCCCGCGTGGCGCGAAAACATCCGGCGGATTAAGGGTTTGGCCTTTTTCCTCTGCTCGGGGGTCAAGACCTCCCGGATCCGGAAGAAGGCATCCATCCGGTTGCGGATCAAGTTCTCGGTGGCCTGGCCGATCCGGTTGATTTTCTGATTGACCTTCTCCTTATCCACCTCGTCCCGCGTCAGGAGCTCGCCCATCTCGATCCCGGCCACCCGGAGGTTCGCCCGGGCTT
>JASLXW010000156.1 GCA_030740135.1 Nitrospinota bacterium | reverse complement strand
TACGAAGTTAACAAAACCACCCTCGTGGATCTGACTCCCCATCTCTCGGATGGTGGTTAACACATATGACTTCAATTGGTTATAACGCTTCCACCGTTTTGGCATCCCGGTTGCTCTACATGAAAAACGGCTGCCGCGGGAATACCGCGAGAACATCAGCCGATGAAACGACAGACCCAAGAAGGCCACAAGGCCGCATCACATAGGGAGGGAGAAAAAATGAAACGGTTCGCGCCCATCCTGTCGGTCTTGGTCGTATTCGCCGCCCTCGCCGGTTGCGCGAAAAACCCCTACGGCCCCAAAGGGGATTTCCAGGCCATCCGGCCCTTCGACCCGCTCCCCAAGGGCGTCACGGCCTATGTGGGGATAGGCGCCGCGAAGGACGACAACCTCCACGTCGGCATCCGAAAGGCCGAGACCGCCGCCATGGGGGACTTGGCCCGGAACATCTTCCGTGTGGTCGCCTCGGAAAGCAACGTCTACGTCAAAGACCCGGAAAAACAGAAGGCCCTGTTGGATGACATCAACACGGTCGTCACGGTCCTGCCGCTCCCGGGAACCATTTTCAAGGAATGCGTCCGCAACCCGGACAACAACGAGGTCTGGTGCCGGGTGTACATGGCTAAATCCGAGGTGGACGAGGAGCTTTTCACCCATCTCGCGGCCATGAGCAAGAATCTGCTCAAAGACTCCGAAGAGAAGCTCCGCCAATACATCCGAAAAAGCGGCTCCCGCGCCGAGCGGGACGTTCGCATCCTCCGGGAGTTCCGGGGCCGCCCCCTGAAATCCTGATCGCCGGGACTCCCTGATCGCAGGGGTCCTCGGGAAAAACCCGGCTTGCGGGTGTCGCGTCCCCATGGACTCGACGCCCTCGGAGGCCCGGAATATGCGACGGAAACGCCCCCCTCGAAACCCGTGGATCGGACGACTGCGAACCGGCGGCGCGGGACGCGTCCTGGCGCTGTCCCTCAGCCTATCGATGGCCGCCGGATGCGCGGGCCGCCCGGTCCCCGCGCTACCGTCCATCGAGCGGCGCGGCGTCCTGGACGGCGTCGGGTACGCCCGAATCAAGGACGGCGACGTCGGCCGGGCCCGCAAACGGGCGGTCTAGGCCGCCCTGCGGGGCATGGCCCTTTCCGCCCGCGCCGTCGTGCGCGCCCGCTCGGCTTACCGGATTCGGGCCGAAGACGGCCGACCCATTTCCGAATCCCTCAACGACCTCGTCGAGGTCAGGGCCTTCCAGGTCCTGGCGTCCCGCCACGCGCGCGAGGACGTCGACCTCAAGGCCGGGATGTACCGGGTCTATCTCTGGCTGACCGAGGAAGAGCTCCGCGAAAGCATCGAGGAGACCCGGATCGCCCGCCGGGAGCGCTACGCGCGCGCCCGCCGCCTCTACGAGGCCGCGTCGGCCGAGACCGGCGGGAATCCGTATGAAATCCGGAAAAAGCTCACCGAGATTCGCGACCTGATCGAGGAGGCGGATTTGCGGAGCGACCCGGACGGCGCCGCCTTTCACGCGCGCGTCGAATCCCGCCTCAACCGGCTTGAAACGCGAATCCGGGAAGGGGAGCGCCTCATCGTCCGGGCCGGGAAGGCGCTGCGGGAAGGCCGCTTGAAGACCGCCGCGGACCGGCTGGGAGCGGCGCGGAAGAAGGTCCCCGGGGCCGCGCGCCTCCGGGCGCTGAAGGAGGACCTTGAAGAGAGGCGCCGGCGGGTCTCGGACCTCAAGCGGGAGGCGGCCGCCCTTCAGGCTGAGGAGAGGCACTCGGAGGCCCTGGAGGTCTTCCGGGAGGCCGGAAAGATCGACCGGGAGGATGAGGAAATACATGACGGCGTGAGCGAGCTCCGGGCGGTCATCGCCTGGAAGGAAAAGGAGCGGAACGCAAAGATCGCCTCGGGCGTCAAGAGCTTCTTCCTGATCCTCGGCGCGGCCGCCCTGATCGGTGTGGCGGCGGCCTCCGGCGCGTCCGTGAGCCCTTACGCCCATACGGGCGCGTGGAGGCGGTAGGCCGATCTCGAGTTTCGATTCACTCCCGCTCCGCCCCCTTCAGGGCATCCACCGCCCCCCGGGATCATCCCGTTGCGGATTCAGTTTGTGTCGCCTATGATTGAAAGGGTCGAATAACGCGCGGATGAATCCGCTCATTGAACCCAAAGACGAATCGCTTGATTCAGAGGGCCTGACGCAATGCCCAACCCCGTCCTGGTCGGCGTGAACGACCTCTTCTTCTCGGCCAAAAACACCGGCCCCGCGAAACTGCTGGGGGTTCCGATGAAGTGCTTCCCCAATTGCGACCGGGTCCTGGCCGCGGCCCGGGAAGCCGGCCCGCCCCCCCCCCTCGTCATCCTGGACCTGGAATCCGTCGGAGGGGATCCCGTCTCCCTCATCCGGGCCGTCAAATCGGACGAGGGGCTGCAAGGCGCGCGGGTCGTCGCATTCGGCCGGCACACCAACGCGGAAACACTCCGGGCGGCGGACGACGCGGGCGCCGATCAGGCGATGCCCCGTTCGGACTTCGTCCAGGTCCTCCCCGACCTGCTCCGCGCGTGCGCCGACGGGGCGCGGACCGGGGCGGAATCCTCCCCATGAATCCGCGGCGCGAGATGGCGCTGCGCTCCTGGTTCATCGTCGACAAGAAGGGGATCATCCGCTTCAAATACGTCGCCCGCAAGCGCGGCGACATCCTCTCCACCGGGGCGCTCCTCCAGGAGTTGGGGACGATCCGGGGGAAACGGGGATGAAGGCGCTCTCGGCCCGTCTCGCGGCCCTCGCGGCGATCTTTCTCGCGGGCGCCGGCGACCTCGCGGCGCACCACGAGCTGGCGGACCCCTCCGTCATCTTCGACAAGATGGACCGGCCCCTCGTGACGGCCACGCCCACCCAGGCCCTGTGGGCCGCGCTGGGCATCCTCCTGATTCCCATCGTCATCATCGCGCTGGTCTTCTGGGCGCGGCGCTCCAAGGAGTCCTGAAAGCCCGAATGAAAGCGGACCTCCGAATCGACGGCGGAACCCTCGTCCTTCCCGGGAAGGGAGTGGTCCGGGCCGGTCTGGCAATCCGGGACGGGAAGATCGCCGCCATCGGCGACGAAGGCGCCCTCCCCCCGGCCCGAAAGCGGATCGACGCCTCCGGCCTCCACGTCCTGCCGGGGCTGATCGATCCCCACGGCCACATGGGGCTGAACAACGACTTCGCCGGGGAGTGCGAAACCGAGACCCGCGCCGCGCTGAAGGGCGGCGTCACGACCATCGGGGTGTTCATCCGAACGCCGGGGGACTATCTGGAAGACATCCCGGACCTGGCCGCCCTGGTCGGCCGGACGGCGTTCATCGATGTCTTCTTCACCCTGAACATCTCCGACGCGGAACGAGTCGGGAACATCCCGCGGTATGCGAAGCGATTGGGCATTTATTCGTACAAGTTCTACATGTGGTCCGTGCCGGGCGGAAAGCCGATGGACGACGCCCTGCTCTTCCGGGGGTTCCGTCAGGTCGCGAAGCTCGGCCGGGCGGGCCTGGCCTGCGTGCACGCCGAGACGAGATCGCTGGTCGATGAGGCCACCGAGCGCGTGGCGGGCCTGCTTTCCTGGAAGGGGTCGAACCTCAAGCGTTACACCGCCAGCCATCCCCCCCTGGCGGAGGCCCTGGCCATCGAGACCGCGGCGCATCTGGCGGCCGCCGCGGGCGTGCGGCTCTACGTCGTGCATCTCTCGTCCCGGGACGGCCTGGAGACGGCCTCCCGCCTCAAGTCTTTCATGCCGGACCTCATCGTCGAGACCACGCCCCATCACCTGAACCTGACCGAAGCGCACGGCGCGGGGATGTTCGCCAAGATCGCCCCGCCCGTCCGGGACAAATCCCACCCGGAGGCCCTGTGGAAAGGGTTGATCGAGGGGAGGATCGACACGATCGGCACGGACAACCTGCCTCGGCGGCGGGCGCAGAAGGTCGATCACTGGCGCGACGCCATCACCGGGTTCCCGGGCTACGGCACGCTCCTGCCCCTGATGCTTCACGAGGGTCACCACAAGCGGAACCTCCCCCTGGAAGAGGTCGTCGCCAAGGTCACGGCCAATCCCGCGAAGGCACACGGGTATTTCCCCCGAAAGGGGACGCTCCGCCTGGGAAGCGACGCCGACATCGTTCTTGTGGACTTGAAGAAAACGCGCACCGCCCGGTGGAAAGACCTCGGCCACTGGTCGGACTTCTCGGTCTACGAGGGCATGCGCCTCAAGGGCTGGCCGGTCATGACGATCAAGGCCGGGAAGGTGGCCTGCGCGGACGGTCGAGTTTTGGCCAAGAAGGGATCGGGGGGGTATCTTCGCCGCTAGCAGGCGGATAATCCGGTGGCGGAAATTCAGGTTAGACGGGGTTCGTCCCAAACCGCACCCGATATGATGAAATTTCGATGGCGTTTCCTTCCCCCCCCCTCCTCTCCCGAAATGAATTCAAGCGAGCGCCCCCTCCAACAGCGTCAGGAACTTCTCGTTCTGTCCGGCCGGTCCCACCGTGACGCGGATGTGCTCCGAAAGGCCGAAAGACGCGCACGGCCGGACGATGACCCCGCCGGCCATCAGGTCGCGGACGATTCGGGAGGCCCCCGGCCCCAGCCGCAGGAAAACGAAGTTGGCCTCGGTCGGAACGTACTCGATCCCGAGCTTTTCGAGTCCGGCGTAAATCCGGCGCTTTCCCTCATGGACCATCTTCAGCGACCGCCGGTGGAACGCCTCGTCTCCGAGGGCGGCCCGGGCCGCCGCCAGCGCGGGGCCGGAAACGTTGAACGGGTCCTTCGTCTTGTGAAGCGCGCGGATCAACGCCGGGCGCCCGATCCCGCACCCGACGCGAAGACCCGCCAGTCCGTAGACCTTCGAGAACGTCCGAACGCCCGCAATCCACGCCCCCTCACGCTCGATGTAGGACTCGCTCCGGGGCGGCGACCGACGCCCTTCGACAAAATCCGCGTATGCCTCGTCCAGCACCACAACGGCCGTCTCGGGGAGGCCGCCCAGGAAGTCCTCGAACTCGGTCCGCGAGAAGAGCGTCCCCGTCGGGTTGTTGGGGTTGCAGAGAAAAACGAGCTTCGTCCGGTCCGTCACGCGCGACCGGACGTCCCCCAAGTCGATGGAATGGTCCCGCAGGGGGCTGTACACCGGGACCCCGCCCATGACCCGCGTCACGGTCGTGTAGGGATGAAAGGAGGGCGACGGGATAACGCACTCCTCCCCCTCGTTGACGAAGGCGCGCGCCAGGTTGTGCAGGACGTCGTCGGCCCCGTTCCCGACGAAGAAGTTCTCCGGCCTCAGCCCGAACCGCTCCGCCAGGGCGGACTTGAGGTCCCCGGCGTTCCCGTCCGGATAGAGGTGAGATCCGTCCAGGGCGTTGCGGGCGGCCTCGACGGCGAGGGGAGAGGGGCCCAGGGGGTTCTCGTTGCTCGCCATCTTCTCAACCGCGTCCAGGCCGAACTCCGCCCGGACCTCCTCGACGGACCGGCCGGGGACGTAGTCCTCCAGGTCTTCGATTCCGCGGCGCAACAACCGGCTCACCGGGTCATCCATCTTTCCTGATTCCAAAGGCAAAGGCCCGGGCGACGAGGGTCCGGGCGGGGACATTCCGTGATTCCTCCCATGCGCCCGCCCCGATCGGAACGGGGAGAAACCGGGGAACCCGCACTCCGGGCTCAACCGGGCATATCGGATCGGCATTATATCCGGGGAAACGTTCTTGAGAAGGATGCCCGTCGGCCGGTTCGGTCAACCCGCCGGGGTTGTTCCTTCGTGTTCTGTTAGAATGGACCTGAACGAATTTTCCGTGATTTTCACCACCCGCCGCCGCGCGACTTGAGGGGCAGACCGATGGCTCAACCGAGATTCCGGGAAACACTGAGAAAAGGGAGCAAGAAGGTCTGGGAGGCCATCTTCCGCCACCCCTTCCTGCGCGAAGTCGGGGAAGGGACCCTAGCAGGTTGCGGAAAAACGATTCTGAGGGGTCTGAAATGCCCCAATCTGTCATTCCGAGGGCGGCGATGAATCTCCACCGGAGCCAGCCTCATTCATACAACTGATTCAAAAACAACGCGTTTCGAGCTTGAGCCGATTCCTCACCTCGTTCGGAATGACAGCGCGCAAGGTCCAAATCTTGGCCAAAACACCAACCCATCGGAGTTTTTCCGCAACCTGCTAGAGAAAGAGAAGTTCCGGTACTTCATCGTTCAGGACTACCTCTATCTCCAGGATTTCGCCCGGGCGCTGCTTCTGGCGGGAAGCAAGGCCCACACCCAGGACACCCTGCAAATGTTCGCCCGGCACGCGGCGGGATGCGTCGAAGTGGAGCACGCGCTGCACCGCGGCCTGGCCAGGCGAATCGGTCTCAGCCGCAAGCGCCTGCAATCGGCGAAAAGGGGGCCGGTGACCGAAGCCTACACCCGCCACCTCCTGTCCGTGACCCGGAGCGGAACCCTGGCCGAATCCGTGGCGGCCGTCCTGCCCTGCTACTGGATTTACCGGGAGGTGGGAAAACGCCTGAACCGCAAGCCCCCGACGGACCCGGTTTATCGGGAATGGGTCGCGACTTATGCCTCGAAGGAGTACGGGGGACTCGTGAACCAGCAACTCCGGCTCGTGGACGCCCTGGGACAAAACGCTTCCAGGCTGGAGAAAGCGAAGATGGTCGAGCATTTCCACCAGAGCCGCCGGTACGAATTCCTGTTCTGGGACGCGGCGCACCGTCTACAGGACTGGCCGGTCTGACCGGGATGTGGTCCGGCACTGAAGCTCACCCTACATTTCGAAGTTTCCCGTGCACCGAGCCCCCCCTCCCCCCCCCCGGCGATCCGGTGCGTGATCTTCCCTGGAAACAACCCAGGTTGAGCTCCAATTTCATCCGTCCGCCTCCAACGCCGCCAGGATCTTCTCCGGCGTGATGGGCAAGTCGCGCATGCGGACCCCGATGGCGTCAAAAATCGCGTTGGCGATGGCCGGCGCGGGGGGATTCGTGGGGACCTCCGCCACGGCCTTGGCCCCGAAGGGGCCGTGCGCGTTGGGGCGCTCCACCATCAAGACGTCGATTTCCGGCATGTCGTTCGCCGTCAGGAGCTTGTAATCGAGCAGGGTGTCGTTCAGGGGGGCCCCGCCCGCGTCGTACCGGATCCCCTCCGTGAGGCTGTAGCCGAGCCCCATGTGCAGGGCCCCCTCCACCTGCCCTTCCGCCAGGAGGGGATGGATGCACACCCCGCAATCCACGGCCGCGACCAGCCGGAGAACCTTCACCACGCCCGTCTCCGTGTCCACCTCCACCTCGGCGAACTGGGCCGAGGCCGGAGGCGAGCTCATCGGCGCGACGTAGGACGCCGTGGCCGCGATCTGGCGCATTTGCCCGTAAAGGGCGTGAAGCGCCACTTCCCGCATGGAGACGCCCCGACCCGCGCCCGTTCGGACCTCGCCGCCCTCGATCGCGAGGTCATCGGGGCGGGCCTCCAGGAGATCGGCCGCCGCTTCGAGCACCTGCGCCCGCACATCTTCCGCCGCCTTGAGGGCCGCCGCGCCGGAAACCACGGTCGTGCTGGACGCATAGGCCCCCACGTCGAAAGGCGTCCGGTCGGTGTCGCCGGAATAGACGATGACCTGCTCCAGCTCGACGCCCAGGGTCTCGGCGACCATCTGGGCCAGAACGGTGTCCGCGCCGCCGCCGATGTCCGCTTCCCCCGCGAGAACGTTGTACGAGCCGTCGTCGTTGATCTTGATCGTCACCGCGCCCCAGTCGATCCCCGGGATGCCGTTCCCCTGAAGGGCGCACGCCATGCCGGCGCCCCGGCGGACCTTCCCGCCCCGGCCCCCGTTTCCGAACCCCTTCCAGCCGAACGCCTCCGAGCCCCGGCGCATGGCCTCTTCCAGACCGTCGTCCAGGATGCGCCGCGCGGCGGCCTTGCCTTCTGAAAGGACCCGGGAGATGGGGTCGTCCTGGTCTTTCTTGATGCAGGTCTTCATCCGGTATTCCAGCGGGTCCATCCCCAGGCGCTCGGCCATCTCGTCCATCTGGAGCTCGACGGCGAAGATCCCCTGCGGGGTTCCGTACCCCCGCATGGCCCCGGCGGCCGGCAGGTTGGTGTAGGCGACCTCGCAGTGGAACCGGATGTTCTCCGCCGGGTAGAGCGGCAGCGGGTGCGCGCCGGTGTTGGCCTGAACGGTCATGGCGTGGCCCCCGTAGGCCCCCGTGTCGGCCACCACCCGCAGCTCGTTCGCCACCAGCCGCCCGTCCTTCATCGCGCCCGTCTTCATCCGCAGGACCTGGGCGTGGCGGGACCGGCCCTGGGTGAACTCCTCCCGGCGGCGCAGCTCGACGATCACGGGC
>JASLXW010000155.1 GCA_030740135.1 Nitrospinota bacterium | reverse complement strand
CGGTATCTCGCCCCCCAAGGCGTGGATTTCACCGAGGGGAAGCTGAGCGGAGGCGAGAAACATTACGATCTCCCCTACCTCTTCCTGGATTTCCCGCGCCGGTTCTCAAGGGAGTTCATATTCGCCTACCGGTCGATATTCTGGTGGGGACACCATTTTCTGTTCACCCTGATTCTCTCGGGGGAGCATCTTTCCGAATATCAGCGTCGGGCCTTCGCCGGTTGGGACGGCCTGTCGGCGCGCGAAGACTGGATCGCCGTCACCCCGGACCCCTTCGAGTGGCGGCGGGGGGAGGAGTTCTTCCGGCCCATCCGGCCCGGCGGACCGGGCGGCCTAGAGGACACCCTCCGTCAGCTCCCTTTCCTCAAGCTGACCCACTTCGTCCCGTTCGACGACCCCCGGGTCGGGGACGGCCGGTTGGTCCGGACCGGGTTCGAGACCTTCCGGGACTGGGAGTTCGTCATTTCCCGCTGATTGCCGCATCAAAAACCAGCGGCGGCCGAGGGTCACCGACCCGCGCCCCCGCGCCACACCGATCCCCGGGATTTCTTCCCCCCACGCTCCGCGTCCGATCGCAATCCAAAAGGGCGGTGAACCGCCCGGGTCATCCGCACCGCACCGGCCGTCAGACACAAAAAAACCTCCCATCCTCAGAGGACGGGAGGTTTGATTCGAATCGCGCCGGAATTTAAGTCCGGAACCGCGACAGGTCCGGCGTCAGGTCCGCCAGGTCCGGAACGTCCATGTTCGGATTGATCTCTTTGGCGCGGCCCAACAAGAGCTCTTCCGTTTCCTCGTTATTGGGGTCCGGAACACAGCAATCGACCGGGCAGACGACGGCGCACTGCTCTTCGTCGTGGAACCCCACGCACTCCGTGCACGTGTTGGGGTCGATGACGAAGATGTCTTCTCCTTCGGTGATGGCTTCGTTGGGGCATTCAGGCTCGCACACCCCGCAACTGATGCATTCATCCGTGATCATGGTTGCCATAACAAGCTTCTCCCGCTTTGATTCGGAATTTACACACAGTGCGATCCAAAAAGACTCGCCCCTCGGGCGTCAGCGTCCTTTGAACCGCAAACTTCAGTATCGAATCGCCCTACCGCCGTGTCCAACGGAGGACGGGCATTCCCTCACTTTATCGGCGGCGCCCACGGGATTCGTTACAACGAATTCGGGCATCTTCTTGCCCTCCCCCCCGGTCCGCTCTTTCTTCAAGGCCCCCCGGACGACCCGGCCGCCTTCAGTTTGTTCTCTTCACGCAGGCCGATGGCGTGGTCGATGACGGACCGCAAAATCTCATCCAACTGGATTTGCGCCTCCCAGCCGATGATGTTCTTGATCTTTGTCGTGTCCGGCACCCGCCGCTTCATGTCCTCGAAGCCTCGGCCGTACGCCTGCTCGTAGGGGATGATTTGGATCTCCGAGTCGCTTCCGGTCATCTCCTTAACGCGGTGCGCCAGCTCTTCAATGCCGATCTCCACCGGATTGCCGATGTTGAATACCTGCCCCGGCGCGTCCGGGTGGTCCATCAACCCCGCCAGGCCGCGGACGACGTCGGAGATGTGGCCGAAGCAGCGGCGTTGCGCGCCGTCGCCGAACACCCGGATCGGCGCCCCCGCGAGGGCCGACTCGACGAAGTTCGGGATCACCATCCCATACGCGGCCGACTGGCGGGGTCCGACGGTGTTGAACAAACGCACGATGACGACGGGGAGCTGGTATTCGTTCCAGTACGCAAGGGCCAGGAACTCATCCAGGGTCTTGGTGTTCGCGTAGGCCCAGCGATGTTTCATGACGGAGCCCATCACCCGGTCATCGTCCTCTTTCAGCGGACCGGTGCTGTTCTTGCCGTAGACCTCCGAGGTTGACGCGATCAGGAGTTTTTTCCGATGCCGGTGGGCGGCCTTGAGAACCACCTCGGTTCCCCCGACGTTCGTCTCGATGGTCTCGACGGGCTTCTCCATGACCAGCTTGACGCCGACCGCCGCGGCCAGGTGGTAGACCTGATCGGCCCCGCCCACGAGAGGGTCCGTCACGCCCGCATCGGTCACGGAGCCTTCCACGAACCCCAGATTCGGGTTGTCGAACAAATGCTCGATGTTCCCGGCCTCTCCCGTGGAGAGGTTGTCCAGGATTGTGACCCGGTCCCCCCGCGCCAGGAGCGCCTCTGTCAAATGAGAGCCGATAAAGCCGGCCCCCCCGGTCACCAAAATATGCATGAAGCCGATCTCCGGAAATAAGATGAAGGCGGGACCCCGTCGCCGTCCCATATCAAACCCGCACGTATTCTAGAGTTCTCTCACCCTTCCGGCAAGCCCTAATCCTGTTGATACAAGGCCGAAAGGTCCGCCACGAGGCGCTCCACGCCGAACCGGGCCTCCACATACCGTTTTCCCGCCTGAGAGCGGATCCGGGCCCCTTCCGGGTCGCTTCGAACCGACCGGAGGGCCTCGGCCAGGGCCGCCGGATCGCGCGGCGAGATCACCAACCCCCGCTCGGCCGCCTCCCACCCTCCGTCGGGTAGCCCCCTTTCACCGCGCCGGCCCAGAAGGTCCCCGACACCGCCCACGGCCGTGGCCACGACCGGCCGGGACGCCGCCAGGGCCTCGATCAGCGAGACCGGCGTCCCCTCGTTCAGCGAACAGAGGACCACGGCGTCGAGGCCGCGGTAGACGCGGGGGAGATCGAACCGCCAGCCGGCGAAATGCGACCGGCCGGCCGGGAGGATGTCTTTCGCCAGACCCTCGAGCGCCTCTCTGCGCTCACCGTCGCCGACGACCGCCAGGTGCGCGTCCAGCCCGCCTTCGATCAACAGCTTGACGGCCTCGAAGAGGGTTTCGTGATCCTTCACGGGGACCAGGCGGCCGACGATCCCGACCCCGAAGGCCCCGGGCGGAATCCCCACCGAATCGCGGAAATCGCCGCCCGCGCCCTCCTCCACGGCGGCGAACTCCGCCAGCTCCAGGCCGAGGGGGACGACGATGATCTTCCCGGGAGGCGCAACGCCCAGGCCGGCAATCTCGTCCCGGAGGCCCTCGCTGAGGGTGATCAGCCGCGTCGTGAACCGGGCGAGGACGCGCTCCATCCACCGGAAGACCAGGCTTTTCAGCGGACCGAAGTACCCCTGGAGGACGTGGCCGTGAAAGGTGTGAAAGACCTTCATCCGCCTGCCGCCCGGGGTCGTCCACCGGTAGAGCCAACCTGCCGGCCGGCCCAGGGCCCCGGCCTTGGCGGTATGGGTATGAAGAACGTCGGGGCGCTCTCTTCTCAGCAGCCGGAAGAGCTTCCAAAAGGCCACCCAATCGTCCCCGGCCCGGATCTCCCTTCCCAGCTCGGGAATATAGGCGCACCGCACACCGCGCTCCTCGGCCAGGTCCTCCATCGTCCCTTCGGCTTCGGCTTCAGCGCCCTTGACGAGGATTGTCCGGAAGAGTCCCTCGTTCATCCGCTGGGCCAGATAGATCACATGCCGCGCCGGCCCGCCGATATTGAGCCGGGCGATGACGCGGAGGATCTTGAGGGGACGTTTCTCTAGGCCGGAATGGACCATCGGTCTGCGTTCGAGAGTCGGTCGAGGGAAGAAAGTCCAGAGGGTCGGACAGATTTATTCGATCGGAGGTAGAACGCCCAACCAAGATGCCGCACGCCAATAGAGTATCATCATCACGAACGTAGAAGCCACCCAGATCCCGAACGCCCGCTGATTCGCCGACTTCTGAAAATCCGAAACCGGACCTCTCACATCGGCCGGGCAAGGCCGCCGAACAGGCTCATCACGAGGCCGAAGACGACGAGCTGGATAACGAACCCGATGGCGCAGACGCCGATGGCGCGGCCGGTGCTTTTGTAATCCAGGGCCTGGCGGACGGCGATGACCATGGCGACGATCATCCAGATGGAAGCCGCGAAGAAGACCACGCCCCGGAGGCCCGGTATGACGCCGAGGACGCGGAGCAGACCCGGCGCGCTGGAAAAACCCGTGGTCCGCAGGAGCTCGCCCACGTCGGCCTCCGTCTGGGGCTCGGGCAGCAGGCGCGTTCCGATCCAGTACGTGATAAACGCCCAGACATACCAGCCCAAAAGCGCGGCGACGGTCTGAAGGACGATGCCCCCGATCCCGGCCCGCATCCCCGCGCCGATCCCGGCGGCCAGACTCGCCAGCACCACGACCCCCATCGCCTGGCCGAGCGTCTGCTTGTCGGCCTCGACCTCCTCATAGAGGTTCACATCGAGCTTTGACGCCCGAACCATCCGCTCCCAAAAAACCGACATGTCGAGCTCCTTTGACCTCCGTGACCAAAACGCCGCCGCAATCGAGGCTATCTTACCCCCGGCTCCGGATCAAGAACCTGAGTGGTCTCGGATGAGCGCCCGGCTGCGCCGCGGTTCCACCGACTCGCCTCCGCTCCCAGGGGGCGGGTCAGGTCGACGATGATCCCGTCCCGCCCCTCCTCCAGAAACCGGTAGCGCTTCCGCAGATACCCGTCAAGCGCGGGGTTCCACCGCTTGAGCCGGGGGAGGGCGGATCGGTTGACGTAATACCGGACACCCCGCCTCCGATAGGACTCCAGCCCGGCTTCACCGATCTTCGTCCGGTGGCTCACGTACCAGCCCTTGCGGTCGGCGTAGTAGAGCAGATCGGTGTGGTGGTTGTCCTGGACCAGGAGCCGGTCCCCGGGCGCCGTATGGGCTTCCACCCGCCGGCTGAGCCGCAGGACGGACAGGTCCACCCTCAGCCGCTCGCCGACCTTCCAGACGGAATGGACCGGGACGAACAGGAGCAACGCGGCGACGGCCCACATGAGCGGATCGCGGCCCAGCCGGACTCCCCGCCGCCGGGCCCGACCCGCCGCCGCGCTCGCCGCCTTTCCCGCGAAGAGACACCCCACGGGAATGACCGGGAGCTGATAATACTCGTGGATGTAGTTCCCTTTCGCGACGACGAAAAAGTAAAGCAGCACCGCCCCCAGCCACACGTGGAGGAAAACCTCCCGGCGGCCGCGCACGGAAAGGCAGATCCCGGCCAGGAAAAGGGGAAAGGCCGCGAAGGCGAACATCTTCTCTCCCAGCCGGGTCAGAAAAATGAGCCGGTAGAACTTGGGGCGCAGCAGATATTCGGCGCCGATGAGCTTGTCGTTCTGAAGCCAGAAGCTCCCTCCGCCGAGAGCCGCCCGCGCCTGTGCGCCCGTATACGCGTACCACAGGAGGGGCGGGACCAGGACGAGAAACAGGAAGATCCAGAGCCGGCCGTCCCGCACGGCCCTTCCCCCGAGCTTGTCCCACGCCAGAAAGGCCAGCGGGAAAAGGAGATACAGCGCGGGCGCCTTCACCCCGACGGCCAGGCAGATCCCCAGCGCCGCCAGGGCGTAGTCCCATCCCCTTCCCCTCTCCTTTTCACCGTCCAGCCACCGGCCGAAGTGGTGCAGGCCCATCACGGAGAAGAAGAGCAGCAAGGATTCGGGCATGAACGCCCGGGTGTAATAGACGGCCATCGGCAGGACCGCGAACAGGGCGGCGGCGACGAGGGCGGCCGGCCGGTCCAGGTATTTCTTTCCCAGGGCGTACAGATAGGCCAGCGTCCCCATCGCGAAGAGCGCCGCCGCCAGCCTTCCCAGCCACTCCTTGACGCCGATCGCTTGATAGAGGATGGCGACCAGGTAGGGAAAAATCTGAAACTCGAACTCGAAGTAGGGCGTCAGGTCATCCAGCCGGGGGGCGAAGAGGTTCATCCCGTCACGGAGAAAGTTCCGCGCCACCATGGCCGTGAGGGTCTGCCGCCAGGCGTGAAAATCCAGCAGGGGATTGAACAGCCCCCAGAGGCGAAACGCCAAAGCCGCCGCGAAGATGAGGATGAGGGCGACCTGAACTTGTCGCCTTGTCGCGTTATCCCATGAAACGGTTTGATTGTGTGACAAGGACTTGCTCTCAGGCGGCGCGGGCGCAAAGGCCGGCCCGCCGACGCGCTCCCCTACGGCAAGAGCGCCTTCTCCACCGTGGCATGAACGCCTTTGTTTCCATTCACCACCTGGGTGATGCGGAGGTCCACGGCGGCGGTGCAGAAGACATAGGCGTCTTCCCGGCTGAGGCCCTGCTCGTCGCCCAGGAAATTGATCATCTCCCGCAGGGCGGTCTTGGACGCGTTGTCCAGATCGCGGTCGAACCCCATCGTGATGTGGTGCGTCGGCGTCTCGGCCCGGGGGAGGCTCAGCTTCATGTCCTTGCGGACGGTGAGACGGACCGTCCCGTCCATGCAGGTCTCGACGGCCGTCTGGTTGACCTCGCCGTCGCCCTGGACGGCGTGGCCGTCCCCGATCGAAAACCCCGCGCCCGGCTTCCAAACGGGAAGGTACACCGTGCTTCCGGCCACCAAATCCTTGTTGTCCAGGTTCCCCCCGTGGATGTGGGGCGGGTTGCTCGGGATCTCGCCGTAACTTTCCGGCGGACAGACGCCCAACTGGCCGAAGAACGGCTTGAGCGGAACCTTCCACCCCGGGGCCACCTCGGCGGTCCCCCCCTCCAAGTCCAGGTCGATGACGCGGCAGGCGTTGTACGGGAAATCTTCCGGCAGGGCCCCCCCGAAAATTCGGATTAAATTCCATGCCCAATCGCACGCGAGTTTGATCTCCTCGATGGCGACTTCCAGAACGTCCCCCGGCTCGGCCCCCGTCACCGCCACGGGCCCCGTCAGCATGTGCGCACCGGCGCCCTGTCGGGACCGGGCGAGGATGTCCGTGAGTCCCGCCGGGATTCTCCCGGCGTCGTCCGGCAGGAAGCCGTCTCGGGCCGAGACGGTGTGCGCGACGACCCGATCGCCGGACTCGACGGTCAGGACGGGATCGAGCCGGTGATCGTAGTATCCGTAATGGACCGTTTCGGGCGTCGCGAAAAGCTCGTGGGTCTTCATGGATTGGACCTCCTGATCGTCTCTAGGATGAAAGACCGAACAGCCGCCCGGCGTTGCCGCCGAGGACCCGGGCCTCCGCCTCCGCGCCGAGGTCCGCCCGCCTCACGTCCCCGACGGGGTCGGGCGGGGTCATGTCATAGGGGTAGTCGCTCCCCAGAAATACGTTTTCCGCGCCCATCTCGCCGACCAGGTACGAAATGGCCGGGGGGTGATAGACCAGACTGTCCCACCCGAGCCGCGAGAGGCCTTCGGCCGGCGGACCCGATAGGTGTTCGCGGTTTTCCTCCGAGATTTCGTAGATGTGGCCCCAGCGCCCCTGGAGGTAGGGGACCGTCCCGCCCCCGTGGGCGAAAATCCAGCGGATCCGCGGAAAACGCTCCAGCGTTCCGCTGAAGAGCAGATTCCCGATCGTCAAGGAGGTCTCCAGCGGAAATCCGACCCCGTTCCACAGCCGGTAGGCCCGCATCTTCTCGACGCCCGCCGGGGCGATGGGATGGACGAACACGGGCATGCCGTAGGCGTTCAGCGCTTCATAAAGAGGACAAAAATCCTTCGCGCCCAGGTATTCGCCGTTCACGTTGGAGGTCAGCATCACCCCGTGAAGTCCCAGCGCCCGCACCCGCTCCAGCTCCCGGGCCGCCAAGGCGGGATCCTGAAGGGGCAACACCCCCAGGCCGATGAACTTCCCGGGGCGGGCGCGGATGAGATCGGCATAGGCTTCGTTGCTTTCCCGGCAAAGCTCCCCCGCCAGGCCGGGGTCCGCGAAGAGAACGTTGGGGCGGGAGGAGTGATGGACGACCTGGACGTCCACCCCCATGGCCTCCATGTCCCGCAGCCGGACCTCGACGTCGAAGAACGGCCGAAGGGGCGGATGGAGCAGGCCCTGGAGCCGCAGCTCCCGCTCTCCCTCGGCGTCCCGGGTCAGCTCGACCCCGTACGCGGAACCCTCCCGCTCCACCAGGTCGAGGTACTTTTCCGGAAAGTAATGCGTGTGAACGTCGATGATCATATCCGCTCCTCCGACGCCCGGGTGAATCCGGCCCTCATTGGATCATTGAGGTTGCCGGAAATTCCACTTACAATGCAACCCACCTGAGAGGGAAGGCCGCCCATGCCGATTCCGGGTCGAAAAGGGGAGGCGCCATCCTCCTTCCAAACCTCCCCCCCCCCGCTTTCCTCCGGCTCCGCCGATTCCGTCCCCGGGCCAATCCGGGGAAAGGTCCTCGTCGGCACGGCGGGCTGGACCTACAAGGATTGGGAGGGAACCGTCTATCCCAAACCCGCGCCCCGCGGATTCGATCCGTTGGCGTTTCTCCTTGAATACGTGGACGCCATCGAAGTCAACAGCACTTTCTACCGCCCCCCTTCAACGTCTTCCGCCCGAAGCTGGGCCGCGAGAGCCGCGGCCAATCCCCGTTGCCGGCTGACCGTCAAGCTCTGGCGTGGATTTTCTCACGAAAGAAGGGGGATC
>JASLXW010000154.1 GCA_030740135.1 Nitrospinota bacterium | reverse complement strand
CGGGACCCGGCCCCTGGGGGTTGGAAGAAGGGAATTCAGGTCAATGACTCGAATCGGATTCGCACAGGGCTATTCCCCGAAGCTGAACGTCCGGGAGATGGCCGAATGGGTGAGGCAGGCGGACGAGCGCGGCTACGAGCTCGGCTTTTTCTCGGAAACCATCGAGATCATGCGGGATTCCGTGTCCGCGATGACGGCCTTCGCCCTGGCCACGAAGAAGATCAACATCGGATGCACGCAGATCGTCCGGCTGCGGTCGCCGGTCATCCACGGCCAGACCGTCGCGACGATTGACGAGCTTTCCGAGGGCAGGCTCATCCTCGCCCCGGGCGCCTGCACGAAGACCCACGCCGTCTGGAACTCTCTCGAGCCGGACGACCCGGTGGTCTCCCTGAAGGAATACATCACCGCCATTCGAAGGATGGTTGCGGGCGAAAAACAGATCGTCTGGCAGGGCGAGACCATCAAACTGGACCGGGTGGAGCTGGCCTGGGAGCCTTACCGAAGAGAGATCCCGATGTGGATCGCGGCCACGAGCAAGACCGGCCTGAAGGTCGCCGGCGAGATCGGCGACGGCGTCATGCTCAACGCCGTCACCTCGCCCGAGTACCTGAAGAACGCCATCCGGATCTGCAAGGAATCCTGCGAGGCGGCCGGCCGGGATTGGAGCAAGTTCGAGATCGCCTGCATCGTCGTTTCCTCGGTGGAAGACACCCACGAGGAGGCCATCGAGCAGATCCGCTGGGAGGTCGCCAGCAAGTTCGACCGGATCCAGATCAAATTCAACGCCGGCCAGCGAATCCGCGTGGGCGACCCCCATCTCGACAAGGAAGACTTCCCGAAATTTGTGGAAGCCGAAGAGAAGGGCGGCAAGAAGCTGCTCGCCCAAACGGTGCCCGAGTCTTACATCGAGAACCTGACGGCCTCCGGCACGCCGGAGCAGGTGCAGGCGCGGGTTGAGAAATACCGGGAAGCGGGCGTCAACCTCCCCGTCGTCCGGCCCGCCCAGCCCCATCAGGCCCAACGGCTCATGGACCTGTTCGCGCCGAAGTAGGCCGCGCGCCGACGGAATGAGGAAGCCCCGCACGGTCCGCCGTGCGGGGCTTTTTTTGTCCCGTTCGCCGGAGCTTCACGCCGGTGGACGGGAATCCCGGACCCGCTTACACGACCGGCCAGCGCGACTTCAGTTTATAAGGAAGCCGCTTGACGATCCGCTCGCCCGCCCGCTGGGCCCGCCGGTTGACCTCGGCCTCGTCGACCGTCGTGAACTTCCGGTCCTGATAGACGACCTTCCCGTCGATGAGGACGGTCTCGACGTCGCGGCCCTCCCCCGCGTAGACGAGGTTCGGAACCAGGGCGAACGCGTAATTGGGCGTCCAGTTCGACTTCGAGCAGTCCACGACGATTACATCCGCCTTTTTCCCCTTTTCCAGCGAGCCGATCTCCTTCCAGCGAAAGACTTCGGCCGCGTCCACGGTCGCCATCTCCAGGGCCTTCTCCGGCGGGATGAGGTCCGGAATCATCCGGGTCTCCTTGTGGGCAGTCGCCACCTGGTACATCGCCCGGAACATGTCCAGGCTGTTGTTGGCCGCCGTGCTGTCGCAGCCGATGACCACTTTCACGCCCCGCTCGATCAATTCGGGGAACTTGCCGTGCTGAATGGCGCCGTACGCGCCGTGGAGCGTCGCGCCGGGGTTGTGACACACGTGGACGCCCCGCTCCCGGACCCGGTCGATGTCGCGGTCCGTCACGGCCGCCATGTGCGTCAGAAGCCAGCGGTCGTTGAGAACGCCCAGCGAGTCCATCCACTCGATGGTGGGCATCCCCCACCGGTTTTTGACCCACTCCACCTGCGCCCAGTTCACACAGGCGTGGAACTGGACGATGAGGTCCCTTTCCTTCGCCAGCGCGTCGCATCGCCGCAGGAGCTCGGGGGAGCAGTTGGGCTCGACGCGGACCCCGGCGGAGACGCGGATCCTTCCCTCGGCCTTCCCGTGCCACCGGTCGATGAGGGCCTCTTCCGCCCGCATGGTTTCGTCCGTCGTCAGCTTCCCGCGAAATCCCTTCGGAAGCGCCCGGTCGTCGCTCCACTGGTCGGCCCCGGCCCAACACAGAAGGCCCCGCATGCCGAACGTCTCCCACGCGCGGGCCACGCTGTCCATCAGGTAGCTGCCGGGGTCCGCGACGGTGGTCGTCCCCGTGCGGACCATCTCCACACAGGTCATCATCGCGCTCCAGTAGGTGTCCTCTTCGGTCATGAGCGCTTCATAGGGATAGATCCGCTCGTGAATCCAGTCGATGAGGTCGATGTCGTCCCCCAACCCGCGCGCGAGGGTCTGAACGTTGTGGACGTGGGCGTCGATGAGGCCGGGCATGACGATCTTCCCCGAGGCGTCGATCTTTCTCGCCCGCTCGGCCCTTTTCGGGTTGAGCCTGGCGGCCTTCCCCACCCAGGCGACCCGGTCGTCCTCGACGAGAACCGCGCCGTTCCTGATGATCCGCCGCCGGGCGTCCATCGTGATCACCGTCCCCTTTTCAATCAGAATCCCGGCCATCTTCTCTCCTCATTTGTAACCCGCGGGCGCGATGACCCGCACAGGTCCGATCCGGCCCGTGAGCGCCGCCGCTCCTCGGCAAACACCCGGCCGGCCGTCGTCGAACAACCGGCGGCAAGCCGGGCGCGACGGTCCGCTTCTATTCTCTCAAAGGGGACGGCCGGTTGAAAGGCGATGAAAATCGCGAAGGGGAGGGCACGCGCGGGAAAGCTTGGCAAGAAGGGGAGGGGGGAGCCCGAGCCGGGCGGGGGGGTGTCTGGCGACGGAGGGGTTGCCGCCCGGCTCGGGAGGGAGAACTTCTCGTCGGCCCCGCCCGCGGGCATTGGGGCCTGGAGATCAACGGGGGACCTCGCCGCCTGCTTCCATGGGGGTCCGCCCGATGTTTTCAACCTCGGACGCCCGTCCAAATCAGGACCGGCCTCCTTTGCTTCTTGTGAGATTAGACACACGAAACCCGAAAATGTTTCAGGAAAGAGGAGAAATCTTTGGGGGGAGGGGGTGCGGCTATGCGATGTTTCTTATAACCCCTTTGTCTTGCCGCCCAACCCGGGTGCGTGCCGGTGAGAATTTCCGGTCGGCGGTGTCGCGTTACGCGGCCCCTTTCGGCGCCGAGACGGCGGCGGAAGGCGCGGCCGCGTCGGCCCGAACGTCGAAGCGCTTGAAATAGACCAGGTAGATCACGAAGGACGCCGCATAACAGATGGCCGCGATCCAAAACGTCGGGAGCCACAGGTTTTGGGCGAGGAAGAATCCGGCCACCGCCGAGCCGATGGCCATGGGGAACTCCTTGAAGGCGTGAATGACGCCGTTGGTTGTCCCCCGCTCGCCGGGCTCAACGAGCTCCATCGGAAAAAGCTGGTGCACCGGGTCCACCATCCCCAGCGTGGGGAAAATGGAGCCGATCAGGATCAAAACGAAAAAGTAGGAAACCGCCGCCAAAAGAAGGCTGTCGGCCATGCCCATCATGAGGACGAAGGGGATGCCGGCCACTCTGAGCCAGACAATCGTGTTCACCTTGCCCCACCTTTGAACGAGCATCGGCGTCAAGAACGTGGCCGACGCCACCGCCAGGGCGCCCAGGGAAAAGATCAACCCGATGTCCTCGGTGGTCGCGTGCAGCTTGGAAACGAAATAGATGTTGAAGAACGGCGCCGTCGCCCCGAGGCCGACGCTCATCAGCCCCGAGGTCAGGGCCAGCATCGAGATGTGGCGATAACTCCGGAGGCCGCTCCACCACTTCCGCAGAGACAGACGCTGCCAGTCCTCGCGAATCATGAAGATGGGGATCCAGGCCCCCGCAATGAACGGCAAGGACAGGAGCAGCGCCCCTCGAAAGGCCCATGCGCCGCCGGAGCTGACCCCCACGGTCAACACCACCATAAGCGGCAAGACCCCCGCGACGAGCGTGCCCAGGAAACTGGAGCCGGTTCTCAAGATCGAATCCAGGCTGAACAGGTGAACGCGCTCCTCGGGCTTGCTCTGTTCGGTCAGGAAGGGGGGTCCCACAATGGCGTGAAAACCCTCGGCCCCGCCGTTGAAGGCGTTGATCGCCAGCAGCCACGCGGGGTTCAGCGTGATCAACAACAGAACCTTGGACACGATGTTCGCGGCGTATGAGACCAAGTAGGTCTTTCGCCGCCCGAACAGGTCCGAAAGCATCCCGGCGGGAATCACCATCAGGCCGTGCAGGAGCCAATTGACGGCGATCATCTTGGCGACGAACGTAGTCTCGAAGCCCAGCGCCAGGAGATAGAGGTTGAACAGAAGGTTCCAGACGCCGAGACCGACGCCCAGGAAGGGACCCCGCATCAGGATAAGCCGGGCGCTCCGGCTGAAGCCGCGCGCCCGCTCGAGGTATTCCGATCCGCGCAGAAAGCGGAGGGCGACGAGACAAACGAGGAGCAGCGCGCCGAACAGGATCGCCGGAGCCCGAAAGGCCTCCAGCGTGGGCTCGGAGATCGGCGCGTTGATCCCCGCGTCGGCGCCATGAGACCACACGGCGGAGGGCAGGCAAAAAAGCCCCCCAACCGAGAGAGCAACCCAAACGAGCGTCCCGGCGGCCCTCGGAAGTCGAAACCGGGCATGCACTTTCATCGAGGATTATCCCTCCCAGTCGGCGGCCGGGTCCTTCTAAACCGTCTCAGCCTTGACCGCCGCTGTCTTCCAGCAGGACGCGACTTCGTCCGCGCTCACGACTTCTCCGAAGAAACGGCGGATGTTCTTCAACGTGCCTTCGTGGTCTTCCTTTGAAAAGGTGGCCGTGCAGTCCGACGTAAAGGCGATGTAGTAATCCCGGAAGAAGCCGTCCCGGGCGGTGCTCTCCACGCAGACGTTTGTGGCGATGCCCGTCATGATGAGCGTGCGAACGCCCTGGCTTCGCAGGATCAGGTCCAGGTCGGTGTCCTGAAACGCGCTGAACCGGTGCTTGGTGACGATGACGTCCTTCTCCGTCGGGCGGACCTTGTAGAAGTCTCCCGCCCAGGAGTCGGGGGCGCACACGGAGTGGATGACGTAGCTTCCCTGCCGCACCCGGGCGGCCTGCTCCAGCCAGACGTCCGAGAGGTACCAGTTGGCGTCGGTGTTGTAGACGTTCCGGATGAAAATGACCGGAACGTCCGCCTCCCGCGCCTCGTCGATCAACTGCTCCAAACGGGGAATGATCCCCTGGGACATGCTGAGGTCGTTCCCCTCGCGGTCCATCATCCCGCCTTCGGCGGCGAAATCGTTTTGGACGTCCACGACCAGAAGGGCCGCGTTGTTCGGGTCCACTTTTTTGGCGAGGGTGTCGAGCGTGTCACGGGCCATGGGTCCACCTCCTTTATTTCCGAATCGGCCTCCGGCCTATGGCCCGGCCGATCCATTTCGTGCAGGCGTCACTTTTCTCCCTCGATAACAACGTGTTGCTTTCATCGTAGACGGCGGACAAAAGACAAGTCAACCGCGCCGGGCCGGGTTTCTCCCAGGGTGATCGGACGGTCCCCGGGCGGGCGGCGGACGCCGCGGCCCGCCGCGCCTCATTGCCCGGTCCGAGCCGCGCCGGCCGCTTCTTTCTCCTTCTGGACGACCCAATCCGGCTTGTAGAAGTGAAAATCCACGTCCCGGGTCCACATCTTCACGTCGTCGCCGTCCTTGCGGTAGAGGATGTTCTTGCACCAGTTTTCGTTGTCCGTATCCGGAAAATCGGTGCGGCACTGGGCCCCCCGGGTCTCTTCGCGCATGAGGGCGCCTTTCAGGTGAAGCTCGGCCGTCAGGAGCAGGTCTTCGTTCTCCAGGGCGAGCATCAGCTCCTTGTTGAAGGACTCGGCCTTTCCGGTCAGGCTGACCGCGGGGAGGTCGTTTTCCCTCACATCTTTCAGGATGCCCATGGCCTTTTCGATCCAGTCCGCGTGCTTGACCAGGCTGACGTCGTACAAGGCGTCGCGGACCTTGTCGCGCGTCACATGGGGGGCGGTTCCCTCCTCGCGCTTGTACATGGCGTCGATCTTCCCGACCAGGTCCCGGACCTGATCCTCGTTGACGGGCCCGAGCCCCTCTTGGGTCGAGGCGTATTTCGCGGCTTCGGCGCCCGCGACCTTGCCGAAGACCTGGCAGTCGGTGAGGGCGTTTCCGCCGAGGCGGTTCGCGCCGTGGAGGTTGCCCGCGACCTCGCCCGCGGCGTACATGCCGGGGATGTCCGACTCGCACCGCTCGTTGATCAGGATGCCGCCCAGGTAGAAGTGCGCCATCGGAGCGACTTCGAGGCCGTCGCGCTTGATGTCGACGCCCTCCTCCTCGAGCTTCACGCCGCCGAAGTTGTAGCCCGGGTTGTTCTTGGCGACCCAGTTGTCGATGACGTTGTCGGGCAGATGCGCGACGGAGAGATAGACCCCGCCGTTGGGGCCGCCGCGTCCCTCGAGGATCTCCATCCACATGGCCCGGGAGGTGAGGTCCCGCGTGCTGTACTCCCCGCGCACCGGGTCGTAGCGGTGCATGAAGCGCTCGCCCTTGTTGTTGTAGAGCCGGGCCCCGAGGGCGTACCGGATGACCGCGACGGACTGCTGGGCGTACATCGTCTTGGGCGTCACAACGTTGGTGGGGAAAAACTGGACGAGCTCCATGTCGATCAGCGTGCTGCCGGCGCGGTAGGCCCAGCCGTAGCCGTTGCCGGTGGCGTCCCGGGCGGCGTCGCTGTTCCTGAAGATCTCCATCCCCCCGCCGGCGCCGATGATCACCGCCTTGGCCCGGAAGACAATGGGTTGGGTGTTGACCAGGCTCACGCCCAACGCGCCCACGCACCGGCCGTCGGCCATCAGGATGTCCGAGATGTACGTATCGTTCAGAACCTGGACATTGGGGCGCTTGAGGATCTGCCGCTTCATGATCTGGACCATCTTCCGGCCCGTGGTCCCATAGGGGAAGGTGTACGCCCCCCGCGCCTTGGAGTGCCCCGGGTACTCGAAGCAGTCAAAGAGCTCGCGGTTCTTCTCCTGGCGGGCGAACTTGCATCCCCACGCCTCCATCTCATGGACGCACTGCGGGCCGAGGTCGCACATGACCTTCGTCAGCGTCTGGTCCGCCAGGTGCGAGCCGCCGTTGATGGTGTCCACCGTGTGGATGTCGGGATGGTCGTAGGGGTTCACGGCGGCGTTGTACGTGGCCACGGCGGTGATGGTGACCGCGCTTCTGGCAATGATCTGCTTGTTGACGACGGTGATCCGGCAATCGGGAAAAAGATCCGCCGCCTCCAGGGCCGCCTTTCCGCCTGTCGCCTCCGTCCCAATGATGAGAAGGTCCGTTTCGACCACCTTCACTTCGGTTCCGTTGACTTTCATCTCGAAGCTCCTTGTGAGACGGGCCGGGGCCTACTCCTCCCCGCCGTCATCGCTGTCACTGTCTTCCGCGTCCATCCGCTCGAGCTGGATCAGGTCCCGGACGACGCGCTCTTTTTTCAGGGGCTCGATCACCATTTCCTGGTCCATCCGGGTGCGGCAGGTGACCTTCGATTTCCCGTTGATCCGGTACGTGCAGATGAGACAACACCCCACCCAGCAGGATTCGCGCACCGCCAGGGTCGGGTCCTGCTGCTCCCGGATATCGGTCAAAACCTGCAGGACGCTGTTCTGGGCGTCGAATGGAACGTCGTAGGTGTCGTAGTAGGGCTCCGGGTTGTTCTCGGGGTCGTAGCGAAAGACTTTCACCGTCGCCCGTTGCTTGATCTTTCTGGGTTTCGTCGCCATGGCTTCCATTCACTCCATATGAGAGAACTCCCCCCCTGATTGGACTTCCACCGGTTGAACGGCCGGGAGAACACCCTTAATGAAAACGGCCTCGCCGGGCTGTTTCGATGGGTAATCGTTCGTTGATCCCTTCTCAAGCGCTCGCCGGACCGGCCGAACATTCAAAAGCGGCTTCAACCCGCACGCTGAATGAACACGCCAAATCCATCAGGCCGGCGGGGCCGCCGGACGCGATTCATCGAGATCAGGGATTTCGAGGTGGTTACGAATCAAAATGTCGTGGCGGGATTTTCATCGAAACCCCTGTCCGCTGGGCTATGGCCGGCCGCGCGTACGGAACTTCATCAGCCTGCGCGGCGTGACGCGGCCGATGCGCTGCGCCCAGGCCTGAAAATTCTGGACAGGTGTCTCTTTCATCAGCCTTGAAGGGCCTCCGGAATTTCCCCGTCGCGGGGAAGTGGAAAAACCCGTAACGTGCTGGATTTTCAGAATTCCGAGGGTTCGTCCGCGACCATTAAGACATAGAAACCGATGACAAATCAAGAGGATGTATGGGTTCAAGACATATGAGACACGGGGGCCGTTTTTTTGAATGTTTCCAGGGCCTGGGCGGGCGTCAGGTAG
>JASLXW010000153.1 GCA_030740135.1 Nitrospinota bacterium | reverse complement strand
CGGGCGTGGGTGACCACCTTGGCCCCAATCTTGATCAGCTTCTCCCGAAGTGTCGTCAGCGACCTGTGCTTCACCACTCTCGGCAACGCCAGCCTCCGCAGGAAGTTGGCCAGGCTGTACGCCAGGACGAAGGAGGCTGAGGCCGCTCGGGAGAAAAGGCCGGCGGTTCACCGATATCACCGTTTTCACCGGTTCCGTGAAGGATAGAGGCCCCCATGTCCCGACAGCCCGGCGGGACATCACCTATCATGTCTCGAAAAAAGTTGACCCCTACCCCTATGATAGCGGTGTTATCGGTGTCGGACGGCAGGGTACAGCAGGGGACCTCTCAGCCATTCCCCTTTCCCGGCAACGTTTTTCAGCCACTGGGGAGAGTGTCCCCATCCCTTCTCACGGACACCACAAAGAGGAGAAATAGGGTCAGGTCCTGAATTATAAAGTCAGGTGAAATTCAGAAGTCAGACTCCATTTTGTCCGCCGATAACTCCACTCAAAAGCGAGGAAGGTCCCAAATCGAACGTCAGGGATTGGCCCACGCTCCTGGCGGCGAAGCCGCACTGCGAGCAAAGTTCCCGGCGGTCGAGGGGGAATACTGAGCGACCTCGTCGATCCGGCTCTTCATAATACCAGCGGATTCCTTCAAACCCCTTAATTCCGCTTGATTTCCCTCCACCGAGACCCCATATTAGACGAAAGAAGGTCGAAACTTAATGTGCGGGTGCTCATGAGCGTCACACCGACAAGAATCGAGGCCAATCGACGAAAGGAAACGTCGAGTATCCACAGACACCGTCCCCGCGCAGGCGAGGATTACACAGACGGCCAACGGTCGCCCTGAGCGGCGCCAAAGGGTTTCCAAAAATTTGCACGGATTAAAAGGGGTCCACCCGAGCGAAATAATGTAAACGTGAAAAACAAAGCCAAATTTCCCTTGGTATATAAGGACTTTCTGTTTGGCTTTTGGCTTTCCGGAGAAAACTTTTATCCGCAGATTACATGGATTGGAGCGGGCCAAGAACCGAAGGCCAAGGCGATCCACAGATTTCGCAGATTACACAGATTAGAATAAGGACAAGAATAGAGACACAATGTGGGACGGGGACCGACCCGTCACCCGCCCTTGGAAAACAGGATGTTGAAACCTGCGCGACACCCGTTCGCTCGACCTACCCCGTTCGGGCGGTCGCATTGGTAAGATATGCGGGGTAGCGCCAAAGACGTTGTGAGGACCGCAACGAACCCCAACCGTAACTTGGCCGGCACGCAAGCGCCCCTCCGTGCGCCAAAGACGTTATGATGAGCGCAACGAGCCCAACCGCAGCCTGGGCGCGGCGTGCAAGCGCCCCGTGCGCCAAAACGTTGTGATGAGCGCAACAGGCTTCACCCGCAGCTTGGCCGGCGTGCAAGCGCCTCAACCGCAGCCTGGCCGGCGCGCAAGCGCCCATTTGATATTCGCGTCAGGAAGCAAAGGAGCGGAATGATGGAAGTTGTCCGCATGCGGTTTTCCAACCGGGTCTTCTTCGGGCCCGGCAGCGCCGCGAAGTTGGAGGAAGAAAGCCGTGCCCTCGGCGCGAAACACGCCTTGGTGGTCACGGACAAGGGGATCCGCGAGGCGGGTCTTCTGGATCACGCCCTCGAGCCCCTGCGCGCGGCCGGCGCGGAAGCCGAGGTGTATGACGACGTCCCGCCCGAACCTCCCATCGAGGCGCTCGAAAAGTGCTTCGACGTCTACCGGAAACAGAAGTTCGACCTGGTCGTCGGCATCGGCGGCGGAAGCCCGCTCGACGTCGCCAAGTCGATGAGCGTCCTGCTCACGAACAAAGGGGAGGTCCGCGACTACCTGGGGACCGACCTTGTCCCGAAGCCCGGGACGCCCTCCATCATGATCCCCACGACCGCGGGAACCGGGGCGGAGGCCACGCCCAACGCCATCTTCTCCATCGAGGAGGAGAAGGTCAAAAAGGCCATCGTCAGCTCGCACGTCATCGCGGACGTGGCGATTCTCGACCCGGCGCTCACGCTGGGCCTGCCTCCGAAGCAGACGGCCGCCTCCGGCGTGGACGCCCTGACCCACTGCCTGGAAACGTACGTGGCCCTAAACGCGACGCCGATCTCGGAGATGTTCTCCCTCGAGGGGATGCGCCTCATTTCCCGAAGCGTCAGAAGCGCCGTCCACAACGGACGGGACCTGGAGGCCCGGGCGGATATGCTCCTGGGCAGCTACTACGGGGGGGTCTGTCTGGCGG
Organism: Nitrospinota bacterium; assembly: GCA_030740135.1. The sequence goes on along the minus strand of JASLXW010000153.1, from coordinate 6,287 downwards.
GCGCGAGCGCGGGGGCCATCCACGCGCTTTCGTACCCCCTGAGCGGTCGGCGCCACGTCCCCCACGGGATCGGAAACGCGATGCTCTTTCCCCACGTGATGGAGTTCAACTACGTCTCGGACCTGAACAAGTTCGCCGTGATCGCGGAGACGCTGGGGGAGGACGTGGACGGGCTTTCGGTCCGCGAGGCCGCCGAGGTCTCGGTGGACGCCGTCCGCACGCTTTGCGAGGACGTGGGCGTCCCCACGACCTTGCGCGAGCTCGACATCGACGCCTCCGCCATCCCCGAGCTGGCCGAGGCGGCCGCCCGGATCACGCGGATTCTGGACTTCAACCCGCGCCGCATGACGAAGGAAGACATCATCGGGGTGTACGAACGCGCGGCGGGGTGAGGGGGTGAGGGTGAAACCCGGGCGGCGAAAGCGCGCCGCCTGAAAGGCCGGCCGTCCTCGGCGCGTCAGCCCTTCCGCCAGTACCGGAGCCATTTCCGGATGAAAGGCGTCGAGGCCTCCTTACCGCCGAGGAGATGGATCAGCTCCCGGGCGCGGGCCTCGGGGTCCGGGTCGGCGAAGACAGAAGAGATCGAGGCGACGCCGGCCGCCCCCGCCTCGATGGCGCCGGCCGCGTTCCCGGCGTTGATCCCGCCGAGGGCATAGACGGGCACGGTCAGCTCCGCGCAGGCGAACTGCAACCCGTCCAGTCCCAGAAGAGGCGCCGAAAACTCTTTCCGCGTGGGGAAGATCGGCCCCAGGGTGACCAGGTCCGCGCCCAGCCGCCCCGCCATCTGCGCCTCTTCCATCGTGTGGGCCGAGTAGCCGAGGATCGCCTTCTCGCCGAGGATCGTCCGGGCCTCGCGGATGGGGATTCCGCGGCTTCCCAGGTGCGCCCCGTCGGCCCCGACGGCCGCCGCCACGCCCACCCGGTCGTTGATCAGGAGGCGGGCGCGGTGTTTCCTCGTCAGCACCAGGACGGATTCCGCAAGGCTGAGCATCGCTCCGCCCGACAGGTCCTTTTCGCGGAGCTGGATGAGCTTCGCGCCCCCCCGAAGCGCCGCCTCGACGGCCGCTTCCAGATCGCCCCCCGGGACGAGGTTCCGGTCGGTGATGAGGTAAAGACGGGGCAAGTTCATTCCAAGCTCCGGATGGAGGAGATGACCCACCCATTTTACCAGGAAAAACGAGGCGAGAATTCGTCCATTTCAGATTTCTGGGGACTTCTTGAAAGGCGCCTCCCAGGGGTTGGAACCTCCCCGGCAGGGCGGGCGCAGGTCGGTTTGCCTTCTCAAACTCTTGCGAAAGAGGGGACAATTTTCAAAATGTCCCCCCAAAGGTTTTCGCCTTACACCCGGGCGACGCCCTCCAGCGGGCTGGACGCGGTGGCGTAGAGCTTCTTCGGGATGCGGCCCGCCTCGTAGGCCAGGCGGCCCGCCTCGACGGCGCGCCTCATGGCCTCGGCCATCTTGATTGGGTCCGCCGCTCCCGCGATGGCCGAGTTCATCAGGACCGCCGTGCACCCCAGCTCCATGACGACCGAGGCGTCCGAGGCCGTTCCGACGCCGGCGTCCACAATGACGGGGACGCTCGCGTGCTCGAGGATGATCCGGATGTTGTACGGGTTGCGAATTCCCAGTCCGGAGCCAATGGGCGCGGCCAGGGGCATGACGGCGGCGCACCCGGCGTCCTCCAGCTTTTTGCAGACGATGGGGTCGTCGATGCAGTAGGGCAGAACGGTGAAGCCGTCATCGACCAGAACCTTGGCGGCCTCGAGGGTCTTCTCGTTGTCCGGGAAGAGGGTCTTCTCGTCGCCGATGACTTCGAGCTTGATCATGTCCAAACCCAGGAGCTCGCGGGCCAGGCGGCACGTGAGAACCGCGTTGTCCACCGTGTAGCAGCCGGCGCTGTTGGGCAGGATGGTGTACTTTTTCGGGTCGATGAAATCCAGGAGGCTCTCGCCCTTGGAGGCGTCCAGGTTCACGCGGCGCACGGCGACGGTGATGATCTCGGCCCCGCTGGCCTCGGTGGCGACCTTCGTTTCTTCGAACGACTTATACTTGCCGCTTCCGACGATCAGCCGGGAGGTGAACGTCTTCCCGCCCAACTCGTATGTCGATCCCATTTGGATTGGCCTCCCCCGCCCGCGTCGTTCCGGCCGGACAATTTTCGCCCCGCGCCCGGCCGCCCGTGAGTGGTCGCTCTACCCGGCCCCCCCGGCCCCGCCGCCGATGGCCTGGACGATCTCGATGCGGTCGCCTTCCTCGATCCGGACGGCCTCGAAATCCGAGCGCGGGACGATCTCGGCGTTGCGCGCCACAGCCACTTGCCGGCCCCGCATGTCCAGGTGGTCCAGCAGTCCCGCGACGGTGACGCCGGCCGGCGCCTCGCGGCCCTCACCGTTCAGCGTGATGGAGATGGACGCGCCCCTTTCCGTCATCCGTGAATCGGCCATCAAAAAACCGCCTGTCCGCCCGGGACACGCGGTTGAACGGGGCGTCGGTTCGGGGTGCGTGGAATGAGGCCCGTTTCAACCGCTTCCCTTCGCGGGGATTACCCCGATCAGGTTCCAAGGGTTGCCGGAAAGAGCGCCGGCTCTCAGAATTCCACCCCTAGCGGCTTGCAAGGTCCAATATAAGCGGAACCCCAAAAGGCCGCAAGGAGGGAAAGAAGGAATGACTCGGCGACTCCCGGTTTCCCGCGTCTCAAAAATGGGGGCGCGCCGTCTGATCTGACGGGGCATCCCTTAACCAGGGAGAACCATCGACTGATAATTCAAGACCCAACCCTTTTTGAGGCGCGGATTGCAGAGAAGAGGAAAATCAGAGAAACCAGGGCTTTGGATTATATTTTTCCGGCATCCTCAACGGGTTTGAGGCCAAACGCGCCGAATGCCGTACGGCCGCAAGGTCATCTAAGGAAGAAAGTAAAGTCTTGACCCCATCGTTTTCCGGAGCGAGAGCTAAATCCCCCAATCCCGCGCATACCGGAAATCCCGGTCGATGGTTCGGCTGGAGATCTTGGCGATGACGGGGGGGCGGCGTTTGTACTGGTTCATCCGGACGAGGCGGTCCACCCGGTCGATGAATTCGGGGGCGAAGCCCTTCTTCAGAAGCTCCTCGCGCGAGCAGCGCAGGTCGATGAGGTGATAGAGGAGCGCGTCCACGTCGGCGTACTGAAAGCCCAGGTCATCCTCGTCCGTCTGGCCGACGACCAGGTCCGCGCTGGCCGCCTTGCCGACGATCTCCTCCGGAACCCGCATGTGCGCCGCGAGCTGCCAGACTTGCGTCTTGTAGAGGTCTCCCAGGGGATTCAGGGCGTGCGCCATGTCGCCGTAGAGCGTGCCGTACCCCAGGAGCAGCTCCGACTTGTTGCTCGTCCCCAGGACGAGCGCCCCAAGGGCAGCTGACTGGTCGTAGAGGATCGTCATCCGCTCCCGGGCCATCTTGTTGCCCTTCCGCATGCCGTCGATCTCGGGAAACCGGGCAAAGTAGGCGTCCACCATGTCGGAGATGTCCACCGTCATGGATTTGATCCGCGTCTTCTTGAGCACCAAGCGGGCGTGCGCGACGCTCTCGGGGCTGCTGAGGCGGTAGGGCATGACGACGGCCGTCACGTTCTCCCGACCCAGGGCCTTGGCGGCCAGGTAGGCGCACAGGGCGGAATCCACCCCGCCCGACAGGCCGATGACCACCCGGGCGAACCCCGTCTTCCGGACAACGTTCTCGATGAACCCCACGAGGAGCCGCTCGACGAGGGGGGCGTTGATCTCAAGCTCGGAGATGGGCGGGACGTGGTTGGCATTCGGGACGGGCGCGGCTTGCTTTGCAACGATCCGGGCCGATCCCGCCCGTTTACTCGCCGGCATCTTCATCTTCCGGATCGCCGTTCTCGCGCGTGCGGCGCAGGTGGAGAAGCTCCTGAATCGTGAGGTTCAGGTCCTCGTCGCCCAACAGCGGGGAAGCGACCCGCGCCCTCCGCACCTCGGCCATGTCCAGGTCCGCCTCGAGGATCGCTTCGTCGAAGTACGGGGCCTTGGCGACCTGCCGCCCGGCGGGACTCACCACTTCCGAGCCGCCCCAGAAATTGATCCCGTCCTCGTACCCCACCCGGTTCACGAACACGCAATACTGCATGAAGAGGCTCGCGTAAACGCGGACCATGGTCTCCCACGTATCGCTGATGTCGAGCTTCTTGCCCTTCCGCACGCCCCTTCCGGGGCTGGAGGCCGGGAGCAGGAGGATCTGGGACCCCGCCTGGGAGGCGAGGTAGACCGTCGAGGGGTGCCAGGCGTCTTCGCAAACCAGCATGGCCACCCGGCCGAACCGCGTGTCGAAAGCCCGGACCTTGCTCCCCCGCGAGAGATACCGCTCCTCGTCGAAGATCCCGTAGGTCGGCAGGTAAACCTTTCTGTGGACGTGGAGGATCTCACCCTTCTCCGCGTAGAGAACGGAATTATAGAAAAAGTGCTCCGGCGACTCCTCCACCAGCCCCACGACGATGGAGAGCTTCCGGCTGGCCCGGCGGATTTCCTTCACCAGCTTGGAATCGAGCCGCTGGGCGACGGCGGGAACCATGTCCTTGAGGAAATAGCCCGTCAGCCCCAGCTCGGGGAAGACGAGAAGGTCGATCCCCCGCTCGGCGGCGTCTTTCACACTCTTGCGGAAAATCTCGATGTTACGATCGAGGTTGCCCAGCGTCGGGTTGATCTGGGCGGCGCCCAGCTTGAGTTCCATGAATCAATTCCTGGCCGCGTCACGGCGCGTGGCCCGAAAGCCGCTGGATGCCCGGCTTCGACGGGTGCTCGATCCCGAAGCGCGCGTACAGTCGGCGGACCTCTTCAGTGTACAACCCGGAGGCCGCGCAAACAATGAGAGGGCGAAGCGCCCGGGGAGGCGGGGCGGGGTCATGGCTCAGCCGGCCCGGCCCGGCTATTGCGGCAGGAGGGATTGATGGCGGCCGCGTGAAACGATCCGGGCCGGCCCCACGCGCCCGGATCCGCGACGAGCGGAGCGGCGGGATTCACGGAGCGAATGGATCTCCAGGAGGCGGAGGCGAAGTCCGCAAGGAGGAAAGAATCCAGCGTGTAGCGGCCGGCCGGGGGGCCGGGGTCCGGATGAAGAGGCAAGGGGGAGACAACCCGCGGGCGGAGACTCAAGGGAGGGGGCCCGAGTGCGGGGGGCGCAACCGAGCTGCGGGGAGGTCCCCGATTCGGCACGATTCCTTTAGCAGGTTGCGGAAAAACTCCGATGGGTTGGTGTTTTGGCCAAGATTCGGACCTTGCGCGCTGTCATTCCGAACGAGGTGAGGAATCGGCTCAAGCTCGAAACACGTTGTTTTTGAATCAGTTGTATGAATGAGGCTGACTCCGGTGGAGATTCATCGCCGCCCTCGGAATGACAGATTGGGGCATTTCAGACCCCTCAGAATCGTTTTTCCGCAACCTGCTAGAGATTACTCAATATAACCGAGCGCCCGGAAGCGCTCTTCCATCTCCTTCAAGAGAACTCCGCCTTTTGGCAGCCAGGTAAACCCTCTCTCTTTTGGTTGCTCAGCTTGAACTGCTCCAACGTGGACATGAGTCCGACCGCAGCACCCGGTTCATCTCGAAGGAGATTGCGCGATTCTCCAGGGTCGGCTTCCAGGTCGTAGAGCGCGAAAGTCCTGGCCCCTCGTTCCCCGGTTTCTACGAGTTTGAGGTTGCTCCTCACGACAAACAGATGTTGCAACAATCCACCTCCTGACACCCAAATGATGTTCTCCCCATAGATCGCTCTGTCTGCCTGGTCGACCCGCTCCATGGGTAGCAGACTTTGCCCCTGGAGATAAGGTGGCGGTGAGATTCCCAAAAGGTCAAGAATCGTGGGCATCAGGTCTACCTCTGAAGTCGGATGTTCTACTCGAAGGCCTTTCCACTTCCTCGGATACCAGAAGATTAAAGGTATCCTCACGATCTCATTGAAAAGGGTAAAGCCGTGCCCGAAACCTCTATGTTCGAAGAATTCCTCGCCATGATCGGCGGTGAGAATGACCACTGTGTTGTCAAGCCAACCCCTTGGGCGCAGTTCGGCAAAAAGCGTTCGCAACTGATCGTCGAAGAATCGGATCTCTGCATCGTAACGAGCACGAAAGAGCCGAACGTTACGTGGTGCAATGGTTTCCCAAGTGTGGCGGGTAGGAATCCCCATCCATTGATCGATCCGTTTTTCCCACGAGGGCGCATAGGGTATAGTGCTCCCCATTAAGAGCGGGTTTGAAATAAGGGAGAATTGGGGCTGACCGGGCGAGGAGGTCAGC
>JASLXW010000152.1 GCA_030740135.1 Nitrospinota bacterium | reverse complement strand
GAGAAGATCATCATCAACAACCTGGGCGGACCGGTGCGGCGGCTTCAATGCCTGGGGTCGGGGGAGATCGAGGCGATCAATCTCGTGGACCCCGCGATCGACATGGCCCTCCAGCGGGGCCATCGCCGGCTGGCGATGGGGCGGTTCCGGATCCTTTCCCGGGTGAGCGAGGATCTGGACCCCGACGCCCTGAAGGCGTACTTCCGCGTTCTCAGGCGGACCGACGAGGGGCTTCGCGCGGGCCCGGCGCCTTACCTGCCCCTTTGGGAAAGGAACATCCCGGCGGACATGCGCGGCGACCATGATTACTCCAAATTCTGCCCGGGCGAACTGATGGTTTTCGAGCCGTACGGCGAGGGCTTTTTTGAAGAGAACCACGCATGGCTGGAGAGTTGGGGGCTGCGGGATGAAATGAAAGAGAAGGACTACGAAAAGCTCAGCATCCACGTAGCCGTCTGAGGCCGCCCCCGCCTTGCCATCCGATATCTCCATTCCCCCCGGGTCGATCCGCATATCCTCGGGGAAAGAAGGCCATGAAGCCTATCACCACGTTCTTGCATATGCGGTCCGGGCGGTCCGGCTTGCTCCTTTCCGGCCGGGTCGCGCTTCTGGCCGGTCTGACGGTTATCCCCCTTTTGTCCGCCGGGCCGGCCGCCCAGCGGCTTCCCATCTTCGACGCCCACATCCATTACAGCCGGGACGCCTGGGAGCGGTTCCCGCCGGCCGGGGCGTTGAAGATCCTGAGGCGGGGCGGCGTGATCCGGGCCTTCGTCTCCAGCACGCCGGACGACGGCACGCTCCGGCTCTACCGGGCGGCGCCGAAGTTCATTGTCCCCGTCCTGCGCCCTTACCGGACGCGGGAGGACATGAGCGGGTGGTTCCGGGACCCGGAGGTCCCGGCCTATCTCGAAGAACGCATCCGGACCGGGCGGGGCGTCTACCGGGGGATCGGGGAGTTCCATATGGGCGTGGGCGACGCCGCCTCCCCCGTCTTCCGGCGGATTGCCGACTTGGCGGCGCGGGAGAACCTCTTCCTCCACGCCCACGTGGACGCTGCGGCCGTTGCGGAGATCGCGGCGGTGAAGCGCGGCGTCTGTGTTCTCTGGGCGCACGCGGGGATGACGGCGGCGGCGGAGACCATCGGACGGCTCCTGGACCGCCACGCGAACCTTTGGGCCGAGCTGGCCCTTCGGTGGGACGTCTCGCACGACGGGCTGAAGCCGGATTGGCGCAAGCTGTTCCTGCGCCACCCGGATCGCTTCCTGGTGGGGACGGACACCTGGGCGGACGATCGGTGGGAGTTTCTGCCGCGGACGCTGGACGGATACCGGGCCTGGCTGAAGGATTTGCCCAGGGCCGTGGCCGAGAAGATCGCCTACCGGAACGCCGAGCGGCTTGCGAAGCCGGGGGCGTGCGCAAGGCCGCAGGCGGCCGGCCAGGCCGGCAAGAGACCCGGATAAGAATCCGGGGCGGGGGGCCCCTTGAGGAAGAGCGCGGTTCAGTCGGCGGCGACGCGGAGGGCGCGTGTCACCTCGCGGCGAAGGGCCTGGGCGTCGAACGGTTTCCCCAGGTAGCCCACACATCCGGCTTCCAGGGCCCGTTCGGCGTTGACCCGAGACATCTCCGCGCTGATGGCCAGCACGGGGATCTTCCGCGTATCGGGGTTTTCCCGAAGGATCCGGACAGCTTCGAAGCCGTCCATGCGGGGCATGAAGAGATCCATCAGGATCAAGTCGGGCCGGGCGTCGAGGGCCCAGGAAATGGCTGAGGCGCCGTCGGAGGCCTTGATGATCCGGTGGCGTTTGCCCAGGATGACCTCGATCAACAGGAGAAAATCCAGGTCGTCGTCGACGACCAGGATCGTACGGGACTCCGCTTCTGCATCGGCGGATTCGGCGTCCCCTTCCGACCCGGTGTGGGCGTCCGGCGGGAGGGCGCCCGATAGGCGGTTGAGCGCGCTTTCTAGACGGATCTTCTTGCGCCGGATGATTTCCGCGTACTCCCGCCGGGCGGTCGGCGATTCCGGCTCCTCCCCCAGCATGACTTCGCTGAAGCCGAGGATGTTGGTCAGGGTTCTGCGGATCTCCCGCCCCGCGTCCTGAACCAGGCGGGCGCCCCGGACCATGAGTGTGGCGGTGATCAACAACAACATCCCCGCCTGAAACAACAGGACCACGGCGTCCAAGGTCCGGCCGTTCTTCAGGACGACCGCGCTGACGCCCAACGCGGCCGCCAGGAAGTAGATGAACAGAACCGTTTGCTTCTTGGAGAGGCCGAGGTTTTCCAGGCGGTGGTGCAGGTGGTCCCTGCCGGTGTATTCAATCCACTCCCTGAAGCCGCGAATCTGCCCCAAATAAATGCGGGTGGAAGTGATGTAGGTCATGTCGAAGATCGGGATGGCCAGGATCAGAACGGGCATGCTGTAGGCCTTCACCGGATCGCCGATCGCTCAATTTCCCATGATGGCCATCCCCGCCAGGGTGAATCCGATGAACTGGCTGCCCGCGTCCCCGAGAAAGATGGTCGCGGGTTTTCGGGGATGGAAGTTGTAGGGGAGAAATCCCAGGCAACTGCCCGCCAACGCCACGGCCAGAAAGAGCAGGAACCGCTGGCCGGTCTGCAGGGCCCCACGAGACCGATGAACGTGGATGCGATGAGGCCCAGCCCCGTCGCCAAACCGTCCATCCCGTCCAGAAAGTTCACGGCGTTGGTGATGCCGATCCTCCAGAAAATGGTCAGGAGCACCTCGAAGCCGTCCCCCAGAAAGGAGGCCGGCATGAAATTTCCGCTCACCCCGTAAACGACCATGACCCCCACCGCGCAAAGCTGAATCATGAGCTTCATCAGCGCCGGCAGGTCCCAGATATCGTCCGCCAGGGAAAAAACCATGACGAGCGTGGCGCCGATGGCGACGCCCTTGAGTTGGAACGAGAAATACAGGTTGTAGATGACGGCGATGGCGAAGGACAGAAAAATAGCCATTCCGCCCAGCAGCGGGGAGCTTCTCTCGTGGGCCTTTCGGGATGAAGGCGCGTCCAACACATCAAGGCGGCGGGCCAAGCGGCGGACGGCCGGCGTCAGGAGCAGGCTCAGGAAGAAGGACAGAAGAAAAAGGAAAAACCACCGCATCCCCTGGCCGATGAACCACGCCCGGGTCGCCGGCAGGAACAGCAGGAACGTCCCGATGGAAATGGCCATATACAGCACATAGGTGCTGAATCTCTTCGGCGTGTCAACGATTTTCCTCACTCCATTTTCCGCGCCCGGGAGATTCCGGCGACACCCGATGACCCAACTAGATCGATCCCCCGACGAAAGCGCTTCGCCGGTCCGACCGGCCGGTTCTCGGGACGACGCTCCGAACCGCGGCCATTTTAACAACCGTCCCAACGTCTAAAGATATAAATATCTATATACGCAACCCCCTCGGGAAAGTCACAGTCGGAACCCGAGAAATCCCAGGGCTTCACGATATCCCGCAAGCCCCCTCTCCAACCCGAATCGACGAACCGCCGACTGCCGGCACCGGGTCCGCAGGGTCTCGCCTTCCTCCAATAGCGTCGAGAGCGCCTCGCAGACCCCCTCGTACCCGGCCCTGTCCAGGCTCCGAACCACCACCCCGATCCGGTCTTCCAGGACAACGCTCTCGGCGTCCCCGATTCCAGGCGTTGTGACGACCGGCAGACCGCAGGCCAGATACTCCGCCAGTTTGGTCGGAGACATGCCGATCCGGGCGAAGGCCGGGCGGGCGAACACCAAACCCGCGTCGGCGCCGGCCAGCCGTCCGGGGACATCCTCATGGGCGACCGTCTCGATGTCCACCCTCCCGGGATCCAGGCCGATCTCTCTCGCCGCGTCGCGCGCCCGGTTTTCATACCCGTTGGCCAGGATCCGCAGACGCGCCCGGGGCCACCGGGCCAGGGCGACGGCGAAAAAGTCGAACATCTCCCGGACCAGATAGTACCCGCCGAGCGATCCCGCATAGACGAGCGTGGGGAAGGCCGTCTCTGGCCTACGCGTTTCGCGGGCCGGCAGAAACCGGTCGGTGTCCGCGCAGCACGGGATCACCGTCACCCCTTCAGTCCTCGGTCGAGGCAGGTAATCCGGTCCCGCCAGCAGACGTTTCAATGCCTCGGTGAGCACGATGACGGCGTCAGCGGAGGAGATCCATCGTTTCTCGAGCCGGTTCACCCATCGGACCGCGGGATGATCCAGCCTCCAGCGGCCCGCGTCCGCGTTTTCCTCGGCGAGCAGCCCCCGGACGTTGAAAAGGAATCGCCGGCGAAGGATCCGGGCCACGGGAAATCCGATTCCCGCGGGGATGGTCCCCCGGGCTTCGATGATGTCCACGCGATGCCGCAGGGTGAGCCAAACGGAGAGCGCCATCCCGAGCGCGACGTCGAAGAGCGTGGAAACGAAGGCGGGACGCTTATGGTACCTGAGCCAGGTCCAACGCAAATCGTCGCGGGCCAAAGCCGCGCGCTGCTCCTTACCCGGCGGGTTTCCCCTCGGCGTCTCTTTCTCGAAGGTGAGGAGATGAACGCGGGTGCCTTGGCGGGCGAGTCCGCGGAGGTAGGGCAGCGCCTGGGACTGCATCAGGGGCTCCTGAACGCCGTTGTAGGAGAGGAAGAGGATCCTGGGTGAACGCCGCCGCCGGCCGTCCGTCGGGGGGAGGGGGGGATGATTCGCCACGGGTCTCAGGCCTTGCCCGCCGGCCCGCGATCGGCCCGGCCGGTCTGATGGGCCGGGGCCGGGTCCCGCGTCCGGCGGAGCCACCCGGCCAAGCCCCCGCCGGCCGCGGCAATCAGGACCGGCGTCAGAACGTCCCGGTGACGGAAAATCGTCCCGACGTTCCCTCCCGTCATCCCCATGATTGCGCTCGCCGCCCCGAGGAACACAAGCAGGATGAAGAGCTCCGACGGGTTTCGCCGCAGACGCCATATCCCGGCGAGGCTGGCCAGCAGGATCACGTACCAAAGCATCATCTGGGGGATGGCCAGCCGCTCTCCCCGGGAGCGCGGCCCCCAAGGGGTGGGTTCGAGCCAGAAATGGTATTGCCCGAGTCCGAACGCGCGGAGGACTTCCAGGGGTTTGACATCCGTCAGGAAGGTCTCGGGCGCCTTGTGCCGGTAGAGTCTTTGGTTCCACAGCGGATAGGTGGACCTTCCGGCCGTCGAGGCCGCTCCCCGCTGGACGGAAAAGAGCCAGTAGAGCTGAACCCCCATCACACCGCGCACGGGGGGGGAGAGGAAAACTGCCGCCAGAAGCAAAAGGGCGAGCAGCGCCCGAGCCGGGCTCCGCCCCACGCACCGCCGCCACACAACGGGGATCCAGCCGAGTCCGACCAAGGCGAGGAGAAGAATGCCCAGGTCATTGCGGACGGTGAAGGAAAGCGCCACCATGACGGCGGCGGCCAGCCAGGCGCTAAGTCTCTTTCGCCGTTGGAATCGAACCATCCACCAGACGGTCGCCAGGGTTATCACGATGAACGTTGTATCCTTGAGCAGGTCCAGGCTCCAGAGGATCAGCGAAGGAAAGATCGAGACCGTGATCGAGGCGATCCGGCCGGCCGGCCGGCCGAACAGCTCGCGGGTCAACCCGTACACCATCAAAGGAAGGCATGCGCCGATGAATGGATTGATGAGCCGGACCGCGATCAATCCCTCGGGGCCGAAGAGATAGAAGAAGGCCGTGGGGAGGTAAAGAAATGACGTGGCCCCGTAAACCTGGCGAATTTCATAGAGGGCCTGCGGCCAGACCTCAGCGCCCCTCCAGATCTGGCTGAGCGCCCAAGCCCGCGCTGTAAAGTATCCCCCGTCGCCGAACACCATCGGGGTCCTGAAGTGAAAGTCCAGGACGTTCGGATTCGAGTAGGTCCACCCTTTCGTGATCGCCCAAGCGTACGCAACGGCCAGGAGGGCCAGGCGCAGGACCAGGGAAGCAATGAAAAGACCCCGCAAAAACTCCCAATCCTCCGGGGCGCAGAATCGCTTTAGGCCCACTGCCAACCCCGCCGCGGCCAGTCCCAGAAATGCGGCGCCGGGGGAAAGCCACCAGAAAAACCCCGCAACCGCCCCCGCCGCCATTGCGGGGAGAAAGCCGGGAGAACCCTCCAGAGCGGCCGGCCCGGCCGTTCCGGGGGTCGCCGCGCTCTCCCTTCCCGAATTCCGGCGCCGCCGGCCCGGCCACCAGGCCCGCCACCAGCGGGCGAACCCGCCCTCTTTCAGGACCGTCGCCGCTCCCGCACCCGCGAGCAGGAGCGCCCGGATCGCCAAGCCTTCCGCTTCCAGGGGCGTTTGGGAGACAAGAAGGAAAACCGCGTTCGCGCCCATTGCCGATAAGAGAACGGCCGCCGCGGTTCGTTGCGGGGCGGCCGTCCGGGAGCGGGCCACGGCGTCCCGCCAGCGCCCGAAGATCCCTTCCCGAGCCTGAGCGGCGATTGCGCCGCCCAGCGCCGCCGAAAACCTCCGGATCGCCGTAATGAGGAGACTGCCGTCGATCCACCCGTCCCTGCCGGTCTCCCGCCCCGATCGGCGGGGGTCGCGCCTTGCTCCTTCCCTCCATCGCCGCAACGGTCCGGCAGGTCCCAGGAGACGGGCGGCCGGGTTCCGGCGGATCCATTCATCCACCCGGTCGTTGAATCGGAGGACGGGGGTGAAGATCCGCGTCCGGAATCGCGTTGCCCGGCTGTCGTGGGGGGGGATTGCGGTCATGGCGTCGGTCAGTCGGTGAAGCGGTTTCTCAGGATCGCCAGCAGAACCCGGAAGCCCTCGGACCAGTGAAGCTTCTTTCCGGCCTGGTGGTCGCGGGGCGCATAGGCGACGGGAACCTCGTGAATGCGGACGCCCGCCTTGAGGAGCCTGTTGGTGATTTCGGCGTCGAAATCGAAGCCGTTGCACGAAAGGCGCAGGGTGTCGAGGACATCTTTCCGGATGACCTTGTAGCCCGTCGCGATGTCGGTGAGCCGGGCGAAGAAGAGGAGGTTGGTCGCCCAGGTGATGGTCCTATTGCCGATGTAGCTTCCGAAGGACGTCGCGCCCCTTCCGTGGGTGAACCGGCTCCCGTATACGGCTTTCGCATCGCCCCGGAGAATGGGGGCCAGAAGGTCCGGATATTCGGACGGATCCAATTCCAGGTCGGCGTCCTGGATGATGACGATGTCGCCCGTGGCCTCGCCGAAGCCGCGCCGGACGGCCGCGCCTTTGCCGCCCCGATCCTTTTCGAAGATCACCCGAACCTGCTCCTCCCGGAGGTTCTCCAGGAACTCCCGGGTTCCGTCGGTGGAGTCGCCGTCCAGGACGATGATCTCGCGCTCAAGGCCGATGTCCACTGCCAGGACCCGGCGGATGACCTCCTCGATGGTGTCTCGCTCGTTGTAAACGGGAATGACGACGGAGAGTTTTCGGAGCGAGAGACTCATCCCGAGCCCGCCTCGATTCGGGACCGGGCCTCTTCCATGTCATCCGGGTGCTCCACGGCCAGCCAGAATTCCCGGATGAGATGGCTTCCGACGCGCCGGTTCTCCGCCACCAGGCGTTCCACGAGGTCCGGCAGGGTGAAATAGGTGTCGGCCGGGACCAGGGGGAGGACGCTCCCCTGAAGCAGGTAGATGCCGGCCGAGATGAGGTGCCGCGAGACGGGTTTTTCAACGATCCGCCGGACGAGGCGGTCCTCGACCTCGAGGACGCCGTAAGGGAGCTGGCGCTCGATCTCCTTGACGCCCACGCTGATCTCGAACGCTCCGGACTTGTGGGCGTCGATGAAGCGGTGGAAGTCGAGCTCGGTCAGGACGTCGCCGTTCATGAGGAGGAAAGTCTCGTCATCGGCGATGTCGAATCCCTGGCGGAGCAGGTGGAGGGAGCCGGCCGTGCCCGTGGGCTTTTCTTCCTTCAGGTAGTGAATTTCCGCGTCGAAGCGTGTGCCGTCGCCGAAGTAGGTTTCGATGAGCTCGGCCCGGTATCCGACGGAGAGGATGAATTCACGGAATCCGAATTCCTTGAGCCGGTCGAGGATGATCTCGAGGATCGGCTTTTCCCCCACGGGGAGGAGGGGCTTGGGGATCGAGAAGGTGAGGGGCCGGAGCCTCGTTCCCAGCCCGCCCGCCAAAAGCACCGCGCGCATTCGCTAAACCCGAAAAAAGTTGAAATGAGAAATCGTCGGGATGACCCGGCGAGCCGCCCGTTCCCCGTGCGGTCGGGCCCGGTTCGCTTCCGGGCGACCCGCCGCGCTACGCTCACGTCTGCGAGGAAACTCTAAATCAAAGGGTTTTGAGATTCAAGGCGGGCGGGAAGGAAGTCATTCCGGCCGGCGGATTTTTCCCGGTGGAACCCCTCTGCGGCGCACCCATCCACTTTCAGTCATGGATGACTCCCGGGCGGTCCGCCGACGCGAAAGCGCGGGACCGGGAGGAGTTTTTTCGAACCCGGCGCGGGGTCATCCACCCCGGGGCTTGAGGACGGTCCCTCCTTCCCTCCGGGGCTTTCCCTACACCTTGTCCAGGGCCCTGAAGAAGTACGCGGTTTCGAACGCCGCCGTCTCGGGGGCGTCGCTTCCGTGGACGCAGTTGCGCTCGATGTTCTCGGCGAATTCCTTGCGAAGGGCGCCCTC
>JASLXW010000151.1:320-8608 GCA_030740135.1 Nitrospinota bacterium | reverse complement strand
GAGCCGGATGTCCAGGCGGGCCTCCTTGTGACCCACGGCCGCCAGGTGGATGACCCGGAACATGTCCTGAAAGTTGCTGGCCGCCGGCCCGTCGGAACCGAGCGTGACGTTGGCCCCCGCGGCTTCGAGCTCAGGGAACTTGCCGTGGCTCAGGCACCCGTAAGCCCCCTTCATGCTGGCGCTCGGGCAGTGGGAGATATTGGTCTTGGATTCGGCGAGCAGCCGGATCTCGTTCTCCGTCAACCATCCCATGTGGGTGGCGATGAGGCGCGGGCCCAGGACCCCCAGCCGGTGAAACCGCTCGACGGGCGTATGGTGAAACCGCTCCCAGCAGAGCTCGACATCCGCCTTGTCCACCGCGGCATGCGTGACGAACCCACAATCATACTGCTCGGCCAGGCGGATGGACTCCCGGCAAAGCTCGTCGGAGATGCACGACACCTGAATGGGACAAAACCAGGCCTGAATCCGGCCGTCGGCGGCCCCGTGAAATTCCTTGACGAATCCCTCGGTGTCGCGCAGGTTCTCGCGGGTGCTTTCTTTCCGCTCGTAGAGGTGGCTGGAGAGGGCCTCGGTGATGTCGGCCATCGTCCGGCCGAGGATGGCCTTGATCCCGACCTCGTCGATCGCCCGCGCGGCGCTCATTTCGAGCCGCTGCACCGTCCCGCAATCCACATAGCAGGTCGTGCCCGATTTCAGCATCTCGATCCCGAGGAGGAGCGTGCTCAGGTAGTAGTTCTCCAGATCCAACCCTTTGGTGGACACATAAAATTTCTTCTGGACCCAGGGCGTAAAGGAAAGGTCGTTGATCAGCCCCCGGCACAGGGCGCCGAACATGTGGTTGTGCGTGTTGACGAGCCCGGGCATCAGGAGTTTTTGGCTCGCGTCGATCTCCCGTTTTCCCTCATACTTTTCGGTCAAATCCCCCGTGGAGCCCACATCGGCGATCTTCTCCCCCTGAATCGCAACCGCCCCGTCCCAAAGGACCTCTCTTTCCTTGTTCATCGTGAGAACGACCGCATTTTTGAACAGCAGATCCACTTGGCTTTTCGGCATCAGGGCATCTCCTATCGATTCAAGACTTGCGGTGGAAACTCCTCAAAACTTGATTTCGCCGGGCCCCCGCTCCCTCGGTTCGTCACCTGGATTTCCCATGAAGGATTCACCCGGATGGACGGACCCGGTCGCATCGCCGACGACCCCTTCACCTTCGGCCCGAAACCGGATCGTGAGGACCCCGGCCGCTTCGTGGACGGTCAGGGTTCCGGTCATTTCCTCCAGGGCGCTTCCGGCGTCATGCGTCGATTCTCAGGACCCGTTTTGTGTTCTCCCCATAAACCTTTTCCCGCTCCTCAGGCCCAAGACCCGACCCCTGGACGCCTTCCACCGTCAGGCAGTGGAGCTTTTTCTCCATTCCGAAGGGGTAATCCGTACCGAAGAGGATCCGCTCCGGCCCCGCGAAAGCAGACACGCAGTCCAGGGTCGGCCGCCCGTAGGAGAGCGCGGTGTCGTAGTAAAAACTTCGAAAATATTCGCCGGGCGGCTTCGGGATCTTCTCCCGGCATTCGGGGAAGTCGGTGAAGCCATAGTCGATTCGCTCGCACAGGTAAGGGACGGCCCCGCCCATATGGGCAAGGATCACGTCGAAGTGCGGGAACCTTTCCATCAGGCCGCTGAACACCATCCGGGTGATCGCCAGCGTCGTCTCGAAGGGAAAACCGACCAGCACTTCGAGCGCGAACTCCCTCATGGCCTCCCGGCCGGTGGTATTCATGGGATGAAGGAAGAGCGGAAGGCGCAATGAGTCCAAGGTCTCGAAGAACGGGGTGAACTCGGGGGAGCTGAGGGGGCGGTCCAGGACGTTTGTCCCGAGGACAACGCCTTTCATCCCGGGCAGGGTCATGGCGCGATGGAGCTCATCGATCGCCTTTTCGACGCTCACCAGCGGCACGCTGGCGAAAAAGTAAAACCGGCCGGGATTGTTCCGGCAGATGTCCGCGCAGGCATCGTTGCAGACGACCGAGAGGTCGCAACTCTTCCGTTCATCGGGGAAGTAGACATTCGGGCTGGTGAGGGAGAGGACCTGCGCGCTTACGCCGGCCTCCTCCATATGGGAAAGGCGCAGGTCGAGATCCCAGCTGGGTTCGGTGAGCCCAAAGAGAACCTCTTCGCCCTTGTCGTCCTGCATGACCAGATCGGCGTCGGAACGGCCAAAGACCTCCCGGAAATACTCAGGAGGAAAAAAGTGACTGTGGACATCGATTCGCATGGCGCGCCCTCACTTTCAAGGGTTTCTCTTCTTTGACGGATCTTGCCTCCTGAGGTAACCTCGAAAAATCACAGCGCTCTTTTTGACCCGGAAAATCCCTTACCGTCCGGCATTCAATCGCACCGCCAAGTGAGTCCCGGCGCGGGGAAAGGAACCGCCGCCCGCATCACCTGCGCGAAGGAGAGAAGACCATGCCCAAGAGGATCCTCGATTCCCCGACGATGTACAAGCAGACCGGCCGGCCCGTCGGTCCCTACTCCCAGGCCGTGGCGGTGACCGGGGGAACCCTCGTTTTCATTGCCGGGCAGGTCGCCTGGGGTCCCGATGGCCGGGTCGTGGGCAAGGGAGACCTTGCCGCGCAGTACCGGCACATCATGAAGAACCTGAAAGCGATTTTGGCCGAGGTCGGGGGAACGATGAACGACCTTGTCAAGATCACCAACTTCGTCACCCGCCGGGTCACCAAATCAGAGGCGTACCCCCAGATTGCCGAGGTCCGCAAAGAATACATCACCAAGGATTTTCCCGTCAGTTCAATGATCGAGGTAGAGGCCCTGATGGACCCGGACCTTCTTGTTGAAGTGGAAACCGTGGCGGTCGTGGATTCCTTGCCGGGTTGAGGAGATGGGCCTCCCCTTTACGTTGTGGGCCGGCCGATCTTTTCCCAGTCGATGTCGATCTTCTCACCCTGCGGGTTGACCTCCCCGGGGCCGTATCCCCGGCTGGGGGCGCGTTGGCCGAGCTCCGCCCGCAACTTTTCCGTCGCCTCCCGGTCGATCTCGTATTCCAGAATTTCCGGATCGATGGGACGAATCACGACGCCGTAGACCCCCCGGGCCTTCTCCAGGCTGATGTAGTCGTCCAGGACGTCTTCCAAGACCGCCTCCGGCGGCCGGTCGAGCGGATCCCCGCAGCCTCCCCCCCCGTTCGAGACGAACATGATTTTGTCTCCGGGCTTGAGGGGTTCCGTGACGCAGTACATGCCGAGGTTCGTCTCCTCCTCCGTCCCGGGATTCTTCACCAACCGATTGGGACCGCCGTTAGTGCCCCCCGCGATTCCGCAAGGGGTGACGAACTCCCGGTCGCCGTGGATGGTGATCACCGTGTTCCCCGTCACCTCGAAGTCGCGGTAGATGCCGAACCCGCCGCGATACCTTCCGTCGCCGCAGGAGTCTTTCACCACGTCGCACCGGGTGACGACCATGGGGTACCAGCGCTCCCAGCTTTCGATCGGCTGGTTGGAGGCCCCGGAGATGTAGATGGAGTTGATGAGGGAGGTCCCGTCACGGAAGGTGCAGGCCCCCGCCCCTCCCTCCAACCATAGATACGAGACGAAATCGACTCCCGTTTTCGGATGGACCCCCCCCGTGCAAAGGTTTTCAAGATTCAGGCTTCCGGCGTGGACGTAGCGGGGGTTGACGTGGACGTTGGCCTGCGCCCAGCACCCCATCGTTACGTGATCCACCTTTTCGTAAGCGCCCGAGCAATAACCGGAGACGCCGTTGGGCTCCTTCACGTCCACACAGGAGCCCTTCCGGCTGACGATCTCGAGGTGCCGGATAATGCCGTGGTTGAGCGGGGCCAGAAAGGGGAAGGAGTGCATGGTGCCGTCATAGGTGGCGGACAGAAGGGCCGGGCGGGCGAACCCCCATGAGCTCCGGGGCTGGGGGTCGGACCCGGACCAGTCCAGGGTGCATTGTTCCCCATTGATGGTCAGCCGGCAATGCTCTTTGATACGAGGCAGATCCGGGTGGAGGATGTCGCAGTCCCCAAAGTCTTCGAACTCGTATTCGCCGTCGGGCAAGGACGCAATCTCCTGAGCGAACCGGTATTCGCTGTAGTCCATGGTGTCCTCAAAGGCGTCCATCATGGTCTTCTTGCCGAACTTCTCCATGTACTCGGCCAGACGGCGCTCCATCAGCCGCGCCGTCTCATACTGGCTCTGGATGTCGCCGAGCCGATCGACGTAACAGCGGGTGTTGAACCGGATCAGCTTGAAGGTGGAGCGGACCTCTCGATCCGCTTGGTAGAGCGGCATCGCCGGAAGACGGATCCCTTCCTGGAAATGGTCATGGCCGCGCGGGTGGAAGCTCCCCGGGATGGGTCCCCCCACGTCCGCCCAGTGGCAAAGCGTCACGGCGTAAGCGACGCGCTCCCCTTGAAAGAAGACCGGCCGGATGAGCTTGACATCGTTTGTGTGAGTCCCTCCGGTATAGGGATCGTTGTGGAGGTAGACGTCACCGGGCTCCCAATGGTCCACGTCGGCGAGCGTGGATTTCAGGGCTTCCTCGAAGGTTCCCAGGTGAGGGGCCTGGTCCTTGAAACCGTGGGCGATCAGGCGGGCGTCGGTCGTGAGCAGAGCCACGGAGTAGTCGTGTCCCTCGGTAATGGTCGGGGAGTAGGACACCCGCTCCAGGAGGGCGCTCCCCTCCGTGCAGATGGCGCGAAACGCATTGCGGAGAACCTCAAACGTGATCGGGTCCACCCGCGTCTCCAGCTTTGATTCGCTTCGGCCCGTCATGGTCATTCTCCTTCGCCTTCGGCCGCGTTCACCGTCAGGATGAGGTTTTGATAGGGATCCACCACGGCGGAACTCCCCGGAGGGAGAACGGTCGTCGTGTCGGCCTGTTCAATAATGGCCGGTCCCGTGAAGGAGGCCCCCGGTCCAAGCCGCTCGCGGTCATAGACACGGGCTTCGACATAGCCCCTGGCCTCCTTGAAATAGACGCGCCGGGCGCCCTTCAAGGCGTCGCCGGGATTCCCGGAGCCCGAGGCCTCTTGGGGCGGAATACCGGAGTCCGGCCCGGTGGCGATGAGGCGCAGATTGGCGATTTCGATCTCTCCGACATCCGAGGCCACGTATCCATATTCCCGTTGATGCTCCGAGTTGTAGAGGTCGATCATCTCCTCGACATGCCTTTCCTTCAGCGTCTCACCGGGGACTTGTATGGTCAAGTAATTGGTCTTCCCGAAGTACCGGAGATCGGCCTGCCGCTCAAACTGCATCTGGTTCTCCGGGGTATTCCCATCGGCCAGGAGGGCCCGCGCCTCCTCCTCCATCCGGCCGAAGGTCTCGTTCAGCTTCCGGATATCCACTTCGCTTTGTTTCTGGAGGAACGAGGCGAGAAAGTCGTACTTCAGATCCGTGGCGAGAACGCCCAGGGCGGAGGTCACACCCGGCAGCGGGGGAATCAGGACCTTGGGAATGCTCAGCTCCCGGGCGAGGTCGACCGCGTGAAGCGGACCGGCGCCCCCGAAGGCGAACAGGACAAAGTCTCGTGGATCGTACCCCCGCTGAACGCTGATCAGCCTGATTCCGTTGACCATGTTCGCGTTGGAAACCCGCAAGATCGCCTCGGCGGCTTCTTCCAGGCTCATGCCGAAGTGCTTTGCGACCTTCTCTTCGATGACCTTCCCGGCCAACTCCTCCCGGATGGTCTTCTCTCCCCCCATAAAGGTTTCCGGGTTCAGCCGGCCCAAGACCAGATTGGCGTCGGTGTTCGTGGGCTCCGTCCCGCCCCCCCCGTAACAGGCCGGACCGGGCGACGCTCCTGCGCTTTGGGGTCCGCTCTTCAGGATCCCGGCGGGATCGATCCAGGCAATGCTTCCTCCACCCGCTCCGATGGCCTTGACGTCGACGACCGGCAGGGAGATGGGAATGTTGAACTCCACGGCATAGGCGTTCGTCAGGAGCGGCGCCCCTTGATAGACAAGCGACAAATCGGCGCTCGTGCCGCCAATGTCCAGCGTGACGAGGTTTTCAAAACCCGCCGCCTTCGCCACCAGGACGGCCCCCTGGACGCCCCCGGCGGGCCCTGATTGGCATATCCGCGCCGGCATTCGTCTCGCCGTCCGGCAGGTCATGAGCCCCCCTGCGGAGTGGATGACCAGAACCTCCCGGTGATATCCCCACTGCCGGGTCCGGGAAATCAGCTCGTCGAGATACCGGTCGACAATGGGGCCCAAGTACGCGTTCGCCACCGTCGTACTGGTCCGCTCGAACTCTCGCATTTCCGGCAGAACTTCAAACGAGCAGCAGACGAAGGCGTCGGGACAGGCCTCCTGGAGGATCTCCTTGGCCCGAAATTCGTGAGACGGGTTCATGAAGGAGTTCAGAAAGACGACGGAGATGGCCTCCATGCCCCGCCGGCGAAATATCCGGCCCGCCTCCCGCACCATGTTCTCATCGAGCGGGGTGAGGACTTTGCCTTCATAATCCACACGCTCCCGGGCTTCGAGAATGTGGCGTCGGGGCACAAGGGGCGGCGATGGGGCCCAAGCGAGGTCCGCGATATCGGCCCGCGTGGCTCGGGCGGCCTCCAGGACCGCGCGCATTCCCTGAGTGGTCAGAAGGGCCGTGCTCGCACCGCGCCGCTCGATGATGGCGTTGGTGGCAATGGTCGAGCCGTGTTTGATCAAATCCAGTCTTTCGGGGGCGATCCCGGATTTGGCCAACCCCTCCATCACGCCGTCGATGAAGTTTTGGGGGGTCGATGGAACCTTGAGAGCCGAGAGGTCTCCAGACTCCTCGTTCCGAACGACCAAGTCGGTGAAGGTGCCTCCGATGTCAATGCCCACCTGATAAGACATCATATCCCCTCTCTCGCGAGGGAAGGCGGATTCTTCGCCTGGTTTCCCTCAAGGAGCGTTGTGATCCTCCCCCCCCCTTGACGCAACCCGTGTCAAGCTGCCGGCCATCAACCGGATTCTTGCCCGAGCCGAAAATCCTACCAAAATTCCTCCAATCTTACCAAAGAGAAGACCCGAAGAGGTCCGACGACCCATACAAAAGTCGTTTTTCAGAATTCCGCTAATTCCAGTCCGCTCACACCGGGAATCCTGGCCCTCGGAGGATAGGGATCCCCATAGCCGAGAGGGACGGTGGCGTCGATCCCCATCTTCGTGACCATGCCGTCCCGCTCGATCCGGGTGAGGGCGTAGGTGGTCGGGTCCAGCCGGTTGCCCCGGGCCCCCGGGACCTGGAAGATGTCCCGGTCCGGGACCACGCGGGTGGAAAGCGCCCAGAGGACGTCATTCTCATCGAAGATGTCCACGTCCGGATCGACCGCGATGGCCGTCTTGATGCACGTCCCCCGCGTGATCGCCGCCATGAGGACGTTCTTGGCGTCCCCTTCGTTCACCTTCTCCATCTGGATATAGGCGTGGTACAGAACGCCCGATAAGGGGATATGGACGGACCTGACCGTCGGGACGAATTTGCGGAGCTCGCGCAGGAGCTGCCCCTCGTTGGGGATTCGGGTGACGGTCACCTGCTCCACGAACCCGCCGAGGTTCTGATAGATGGCGTCCCCGCGATGGGTGACGGCGGTCACTTCGATCTCCGGGGCGTCGACGACCTGGCCGTAATACCGGTGGTATTCGCCGAAAGGCCCCTCGGTCTGGCGTGCGTGGGGCGGGATCCTCCCCTCGATGACGATCTCGGCATGGGCCGGGACTTCGAGGTCCACGGTCTCGCACGGGACAATCTCCAAGGGCTCGCCCAGCAACCCGCCCGCCACCTCGTATTCGTCCCCGCCGCTGTCCTTCATCAGGTTCGTCTGAGAGGCCATGTGGAGGGCGGGGTGCATCCCGAGGACGATGGCGCATTCGAGGGGCTCGTCCCGACGCTCGAAGTCGCGATGGATCAGGTGGAGGCGCTTGCCCCAACTGTAATACACCCCCAGGCGGTTGCGGCCGAGAAGCTTGTTCCGGTAGATCCCGAGGTTGGGCAGGCCGGTCCTCGGGTCTTTGGCCACGAGGACGCCCATGGTGATATAGGGACCGTCGTTCCGCTCGTAATGGAGAAGGATGGGAAGCTGCCGGAGGTCGGCCTCCTCTCCCAGGTGGATTACGTCCTTGACGGGGCCCGTCTCGACCCGCTTGGGCGGGACCCGCCGGACCTCCCGCTCGCTGTAGACCTCCGCCGCCCGCTCCTCCGTCGTGTTCAGCGCCAGGGCGAACTTCTTCCGCGTCGAGAGGAGGTTGGCGATTACGGGGAACTCATAGCCCCTGACCCGCT